>CAMVAF010000017.1 GCA_947165365.1 uncultured Clostridia bacterium
TTTCTATTTCAATATTATTTATGTTATCAATTTTAATTTCTATTTCATCAATATATTTGTTAATAATATATTGTTTTTGTTCTGGATTTAACTTGATCCATAAATTATTTTTTTTAACATAATCACTTTTAATTTTCATTTTTTCTATTTCTTTTAAATTAAAAAATAAATTAATATCTTGTTTATAATTAATAGATTTTTTTACCTGTTCAAGTTCAAAGATTTTATTTTTTACAATACTTATTTCGGATTTTAATTCTTCTAATTCTTTTTGAAAATCGGTTGGTTCAACCAGCCCATCTATAAATGCTTTTTTAATTCTTGTGCTTTTTTCTTCAAGTTGCTCTAATAACTTTTTCTTATTTATTAAATCATTTTCTACATCTTTATTCATAGTAGGCTTAAATGAATTATCAATGATAAGGAAGAAATCTAACATATCATTTAAAAATTTCATTAATGGTTTTTCAATTCTTTTTTCACTAATTCTTAAGCCACAATTATGACATAAATAATAAAGATGTTTATCTTTTGTCTTACTGGTACTAGAACTACCACCCATTATTTTTTTACAATTAGGGCAAACAATTTTTTGCATAAACATATAAGTAAGTTTTCTTTTAAAATTTTTAAGATTTTTTTGTTTTCTTCTTTGTACCATTTCAAAATCAACTTTATCAATTATAGCAGGTACAACATCTTCAAAGATTTCTTTTTCACCATCATTCTTTTTACCAAATTCAATGCAACCAATATATAACTTATTAGATAATATAGCATCAATGGTAGTAGTAGGCCATCTTCGATTTAAGACATTTTCTTCCTTAAATAACTTACATATCGAACAAACTGATAATCCATCTAAATATAGTCCAAAAATGCGTTTAACAACTTCTCCTTCAGCTTCATCAATAACTATTTCTTTGCTATTTTCTTTTTTAGTATATCCAAGAGGTGGTTGTCCCGATACATGACCTTTCTTAGCAGCTCCAATAAGACCAAATTTAGTTCTTTCACTTGTTCTTTCTATTTCTAGTTGGGCAAGAATAGTAAGCATTCTTACAAAGAATCTTCCATTGGCATTACCGGTATTAATTTCTTCCGATACACTTTCTAAACTGCAATTATAACTTTCTAGCATAGTACAAATGTTTTCCAAATCAACAATAGAACGAGTTAATCTATCAAGTTTATATATAATGATTTTATTAAATTTCTTATCTTTTAAATCACTAATCATTTCTTGAAATTTATGTCTATTCATTGTTTTAGCTGATTCTCCTTCTTCACGATAGATTTTATATATTGGATATTGTTTATATTCACATAATCTATTAATACTTGATTCTTGTTCATCTAAACTATGACCAAATCTTGATTGATCTTCTGTTGATACTCTAACATAAATGGCAGCAATAACATTTTTTTCTTCATTGTTCATTTTCAATACTCCTTTCTTTCTTACAACGAAAAAAATCACAAGAAATATTTTCCTTGTGATAAAATCATATTTTAATACACTTAATAACTATTATAAGGGGGATAAAACAATAGAAATTAAGCTATTCCTATGTAGAATTAATCTCTACGATAGCATAATATCACATTTTGACATTAAATAAAAGGCAAAAATTAGTTTTTTTTTAGGCGAAAATTAAGCAAAAAATGTGCAAAAATTAGGCAAATTTTAGGCATTAGTCATTTTTATTCATATTATTTAAGATATTAATAAACTTCGTAAAGGTAATAATAGCATTAGAATTAGGAAGATAGATATTATCAGTATTATCATATAAATATGCAACTAATGTTAAAGTATTATTCTTAGCAATAATCTTATGAGGTTCAGTAATACATAGATTAGTTTTATTTATTTTAATAATATGACCTTGAATATAGTTAATACTTAAATTTTTAAAACTAACTTTTCTTTTCAATTTTTCTTTAAAATCACAAGGAAATTCTAAGTTTTCTATGGTCGTTTTCAAATAAATTCACCTCCAAATAACGAAAAAAGCCCATAATATCAAATATATTATGAACTTTTATATATGAAAAAAACTCACCACCTATACTAAAGGGTGCGAGTTTAAACGACAATGGAGCGATCGACGGGAATCGAACCCGCGTCCTAGCCTTGGCAAGGCCATATTCGAGCCACTAAACTACGATCGCATTTTAATATTTATAGAAAAAACCTATAAAGGTTATATTCATGTTTGGTGCGGGTAACAGGAGTTGAACCTGCACTCCGAAGAACTGGTTCCTAAGACCAGCGCGTCTGCCAATTCCGCCATACCCGCAAAAAATGGTGGACCCTAAAGGACTCGAACCTTTGACCGATCGGTTATGAGCCGATTGCTCTAACCAACTGAGCTAAGGGTCCAAAACATTTACTAAAATATAATAGCATAAAATATCTAAGAAAATCAAGTATATTTTGATATTTTTACATATTTTACAAAAAAGTGTCAATGTTTTGTCCTCTTAGCTTGTTGGATAGAGTAATCATGCTTCTATTTTTCCAATAATACCTCTATATCGCCGTCATCTAAATTATTCAAATTATCAATATGTCCTACCTTAGTATATGAATAACTTGTATTAAATGATTTATAAAATATTACTAAACAATTACCATTATAAATCATTACATCACCTTTATTTATTGTTTGAGGATTATAATCATTAGTTGGTAAGCTATTTGATAAATAATAATATTTTTCATTATTATTTAAATCTTTCATTGTTATATTTAAAGGAAGCATATTAATAAATGATCTACTTGTTTCATTATCAATTAAATTTAAATTATAATTTTGATTATCTATGGTAACTTTTATAATTTCATTAAACATATTATTATCACTCATTTCTTTTTTCTCTACATCATTTTTACATCCACAAAGTAGAAAGATAAATACTATTATTATTATCTTTTTCATTATTTCAAATACTCCTTAAAAAATGATTCTATTCTATCAAATGGAATAATATCTTTTCTATCATATAAATCTGTATGAGAAGCATCTTTAATTGTTAAAAAGAATTTATTATCCTTATATTTAGAATCTTTAATCATATTATTATAAGCATCTTTGGAAAAATAATATGAGTGAGCTTTATCACCGTGAATCATTAATACGGCACTTCTAATTTCATTGGAATACTTTAAAATAGGTATATTCATAAATGACATACATCCAATAATATTCCATCCACCATTAGAATTTAGGCTTCTTTTACGATAGCCTCTTTTTGTTTTATAATAGTCATAGTAATCTTTAACAAAGAATGGTGTATCATCATTTATTTCATTGGTTACACCACCACCTAAGGTATATTCGTTATTACGATAATCTATAGTTCTTTGATTATTTAAATTTACTTTTTTATTATAACGATCTTCTTCCGTATTTTCTTTATCAAAATAACCATTGGCATTAATTCTTGTCATATCATACATTGTACTTGTAACAGTAGCTTTTATTCTTGTATCAATTGTTGCAGCATTAAGAGCCATACCACCCCAACCACAAATTCCTATAATGCCAATTCTTTCTTTATCTACTAAATCATGATTACTTAAATAATCAACTGCTGCTTGATAATCTTCCGTATTAATATCAGGAGATGCCATATATCTAGGTGTGCCACCAGATTCTCCTGTAAACGATGGATCAAATGCAAGAGTTAAAAATCCTCTTTTAGCAAGTTCTTCAGCATACAAACCACTTGATTGCTCTTTAACGGCTCCAAATGGTCCACAAACAATAATAGCAGGTAATTTTCCTTGGCTATCTTTTGGTGTATACATATCACCTACTAAATTAATACCATAACGATTATGAAATGATACTTTAATGCAATCTACTAAATCACTTTTAGGGAAAGTTTTATCCCAAATATTTTCTAAATTCATTTTATCCTCCGTTAATATTATATAAAAAATATATTATAAAAAGATAAAAAGCAAGAAAAAAGATTAGAAAACTAATCTTCAAAAATTGGTAATATCTTATTAATCTTGTCTTTAATATTTTTTTCTTTATCCCTAATACTTTTCTTTAAGATAATCATATCAAAAATATTAAAGCATGCATGAACACATAAAATAATTCCTATATATCCTGTTATAATAATAACAAAATCAAATGGATGTAATACTACTAATATTCCTAATGCAATATCTAAAATGTTTAACATAATCAATGGTATTGTTGGAAAATCTTTAATTTTTCTAAAAAATAATGCTGTTTTAATATTATTAATACTAGATGAAATAATCCATATACCTAAGATAGCTGTAATAATTACTGAAACATCATCAGGTCTTAACAAAAGAAAAACCCCTAATAAAATCGATAATAATCCATTTAACAAACAATCAAATGGTGCTAGTAACCTTTCAAATTTAATATCTAAAACTATCAAAAAGATACCATAAATCATTAAGAATATACTACTTATTAATCCTAATGTTTTAATAGAAGTTTCGGGAAATATTATTAAAATTAATCCAAATAATAATGTCAATATAGATATTCCGATAACTCCATTAGTAATTTTATTAAAATACTTTTTCATATATAACTCCTTCCATTATAATTATAACTCTAAAAGAAAAAATTTCCATAATTTTTGGAAACTTTTCTTACATTAAAGACTTTAGTTTACATAAAATCTTTTTTTCATCTCTTGATATTTTAACTTGATTAGTATTATAAAGATTGGCTAAATCTTTTTGGGAAATATTATTAAAATACCGGGCTTTAATTAATTCTTTTTCATCTTTATTAAGGGATAATAAGGCATTTTTTAAATCTATTAAATCATCTTTAGAGACATGTTCTTGTTTTATAAAATCATATAAATTACAATCATCGTAATTATAATCAAGACTATCAGTTTCTTCCATCATCAATAAATTATTAATTTTAAACTCATCCATCTCGAGAAAATGAGCTATTTCAGTATTTGTTGGAACTCTTCCAAAATGATTAGTTAATTTATTTCTTGCCTTTTTAATAGAATATAATAATTTTATATTCACTGGACTCATATGAATATTACGATTATTAGTATAATATTTATAAATTTCACCCACAATAAAGGGATAAGCATAAGTAGTAAATTTGGTATCTAAACTATTATCATATTTTTGATATGCTTTTATTACTCCTATACAACCTGCTTGAAATAAATCGTCAATATCCCCTTTCTTAAATCTTTTAATAACACTATAAATCAAGTTTTTATTATCTTGGATGATTTTGGATAAATCACTATTCATTTCATCACCCAAAGTTAGTTTATAACATTATTATTTTTAATTAAAGAAAGTCGACAAATACTTATTTTTATTTTAAAAAGAGTTAACATTTTATTTGTCAACTCTTTTATCATCTATTATTTTTAAATATCTATTATATACATCTTTGATAGTATCATCCCAATTTTTATATAAATCATGGTATGCATTATCACATACTTTTTGATATAATTTTTTGTTTTTCATTATTTTAAGAATACGTCTTGCATATTTATTAACATCATCTTCTTCAATAAAACCATTAATATTATTTGTTACTGTGGCTGATGTTGCTGTATCTTTAAGAAATAATACTGGAAGATGTTGGGATGCTGCTTCTATTTGAACAATACTTGATGAATCATATTTTGATGGAAATAAAAAGAGATTTGCCCTAGCATAATAACATGCTAAAAGATTTCGATCTACTATTTTACCACACATAATAACTTCATCTTCTAAATGTTGTTTTTTGATACGTTTTTTCAATTCTTCTTCATCTTGTCCTGTTCCAACAAATAACATCTTAAACTTAAATTTTGAATCTATTTCTTTTAGTCTTTCAAGGGCATCAACAATGAAAAAGATATTTTTCAAGTTATTAATTCTTCCAACAAAAATAAATACTACTTCATCATTTAGATGGTGGATTTCATTAATTTTTTCAATTGCTTTTTCACGGTCTTTTACCGGCAACATTTCAGTAGCATTATTCATGGTATACGGATTTTTTTTATAACCATAATCTTCATGAAAAATTCTCCCTACTTCATCATTAACAGCCCAACATTCGTCACATTTATTAAATGTATGAATTATTTTTTTCGTTAAAGCGTTAGCTAGAGTATCATTTTTTACTGCTCGTCTAAAATCTTGTTTAAATTGACTATGCATTGTAGCAATAACGGGAATATGATGAATTTTAGCATATTTTATTCCAGCCTCTCCCATGGTAAATGGTGAATGGATATGTACAATGTCCAAATGATATTTATTAATTTCTTTAATAAATGATGGATCAACTTTTGGAATAGGAAGTGAGTAATCGATAAAAGGAACTTTAAGGGATTTACACCTAATTACTTTATATTCAAGAGTTGAATCATCAAAAGAACATTTATTTACTTTAACAAATGGTGCAAAAACATAAACACTAGCATATTTTGATAATCTTTTAGCATAATTATCAACGACTGTTATCACACCATCTACCATTGGATAAAAAGTATCAATAAATAATCCAATAGTTATTCTTCTATCCACGTTTCCCCTCCTTATTATCAATTGTCCCCTTAAAAACAATATATTTATCATATAAATATTCTAAGATAAAATTCAAAAGCATATTAATACCTGTTACTAAGAAATCATTCCAAAGTAATTTTTCTGCTAAATAATTTCCTAAAAGTGTTGATAGTGGTGTAAAAATCAAGTAGAAAATAAAGACTTTAAACATAGCTATGGGAATATTTGTATCTGATTTAAAAGTATACTCTCTATTTAGAGTAAAATTCCATACTACTGATAAAACAAGTGCTGGCATGTAACATGCCCAATATGGAAAGTTGGTAAATTTATTTAAAATGGTAAAAACAACTATTTCAATAATTCCAGCTGAAATAGAAAATAAAGTAAATTTAATTTTTCTTAATAATTCTTTATTTTTCATATCTATCCCTCAAGTTTAACACTAACAAGTTTTGAAACACCAGATTCTTGCATGGTAATTCCATATAGTGTTTTAGCATATTCCATGGTTCTTTTCTTATGGGTAATAAGAAGAAATTGTGTCTTATCCTTATAATTATCTAAGTAATGTCCAAAAACATCAACATTATTTTCATCAAGTGCTGCTTCAATTTCATCAAATATACAAAATGGCACTTTACGAATATTTAAAATAGCAAACAAAAGACTTATAGCCGTTAATGTTTTTTCACCACCTGATAATAAACTAATAGCTTTTAAACTCTTTCCAGGAGGTTCTGCTATAATATCAACCCCAGTTGTTAGTAAATCACTAGGATCAGTTAATTTTAAGGTTGCACTACCACCATTAAATAATTTTCTAAAAACATTTTGAAATTCTACTTGTAACAATTTAAAGGTTTTCAAAAAATCTTCTTTCATTACTTCATCCATCTCTAAAATAATAGAATTCAATGTATCTTTAGCTCCCAATAAATCATTTCTTTGATTTGTTAAAAACTCAAATCTTGTGTTAACTTCTTCAAATTCATGAATAGCGTGAATATTAACCATGCCAATATTTTTCAATTCATTTTTATACTTATTAACCATTTTTCTAGCATCATCTTCTTCTATCAATAATTCATAATTATCTCTTGCTGTTTCATAAGTTAATTCATATTCTGAATTTAAAATATTTAAGTTATTATCAAGTTTTGTATCCATTCTACTATTTTCAATTTCAAGTTCTTTTATGATTCTTTCTTTATCTTTAATCTTGCTATTTAATAGTTTTACTTCTCCTTCTAGATTTAGTATTTCTCCTTTAATAATATTATAATCATTATTTTTTTTAGTAATATCTTTTATCAGCAATTCTCTTTCTTCCTTCTTTTGATAATATTCTAGATTAACTTTTTCTTCTTCAATCATTAATTTGTTATTTGATAAATTTGATAAATCATTTAGTTCATCTAAAATATTTTTTAAATTTAATTCTTTTTCATTTTTTTCTTTTTCATAGGTATTTAATTGTTCATCTATCTTTAGATATTCTCCACGTTCACGATAAATATCTTCTTCCATTTGGATTATTTCTTGGTTAAGAGAATTAATACTTCCTTTAATTTCATCTAACACTGTTTTTAAAGTATCGCTTTGAAATGATAAATCATTTAACTCATTCTTTAGAGATGTTGGACTAATGCTTTGATTATTAAGACTACCTCCACTCATACTTCCACCAACATGAATGACATCACCCATTAACGTAACAATTTTATATCGATTATCTATTATTTTACTTATTCTTGTTGCTGCATCTATATCATTTACCACAATAATATTCCCAAACTGATTTAAAATAATATTTTCATAAATGGAATCATACTTTAAAAAATCAGATAACACACCTAAATAATCAATATCATCTTTTATTTTTTCTTTTGTGTTATTATCAAGATATTTTCCTTTTATGACATTAAGTGGAAAGAAAGTAGCTCTACCTAAATTATTATTTTTTAAATAATTTATAGCTTCTTTAGCTGATTCTTCATCTTTTACAATAATAAAATTTTTATTTGATGCAAGAGATACGGATAAAGCTTTTTCATATTCAATATTAGTTTCAATAACATTTCCAATTGCATCATAAATACCATCAAGTCTTGGATTAGATAGTACTCTTTTAACAGTATTATTTACTAATAAATTGTTTTCTAAATTATCTTTAATAATATTTATTCGATTTATTTTTTCTTGATAATCTCTTTGTTTAATATCATATTCTTTATTTAAATTATCTTTTTTTATCTTACAATTACCTAAATTTGTTACTAATTCATTTATTATATTTTTTTTATTATCTTTATCACTACTATAATTTGCAATATCTTGTTTTAAAAGATTTATTTCTGTTTCTATACTTAATTTTTTTTCATTTATATTAGAAATATTTTCATATACTCTAGTATCATTAGTATTATACTTACTACGTTCTTTAATAATATTTCTTTTACCGTTTAATTCTTCTTCTTCTCTTGTTAAGATAATTAATTTATTATTTAAGATAGAAATATCTTTTTCCATTTCTAAACTTTTTATTTTTTTATTTTCTAATTCATTATGACTAAGTGCAGTATTTAATGATAACACTTCTTCATTAAGATTATTTATTTTTCTTTTATTATCTGTAAGAAGATTATTAATATTTGTAATTTCATAAGCTAGAAGAGATACTTCAACTTCTTTTAATTTATCTTTTGTATCTAAATACTTCTTCGCTGCTTCACTTTGCTCTTTAAGGGGTTCAACACGTCCTTCAAGTTCACCAATAATATCATTTACTCTTAAAATATTATTCATAGTTTTATCAAGTTTTCTTAAGGCTTCTTCTCGCCTCGTTTTATATTTTAAGATACCTGCTGCTTCTTCTAAGATACTTCTTCTATCTGTTGCGGAATTAGATAAAATTCTGCTGATTTCACCTTGAGATATAATATTAAAAGAACTTTTCCCAATTCCAGTATCTAGAAATAGTTCTGTAATATCTTTTAAACGACATCTTTCACCATTTAAAAAATATTCATTCTCACCACTTCGGTATACTCTTCTTTTAATGGATACCGTATCATATGGAATATTAAGATAATGATCTGTATTATCAAAAGTTAACATAACACTAGCAACATTAAGAGGTTTTCTTGATTTACTACCTGAAAATATGACATCAGACATGTTATTTTCACCACGAAGTGATTTAACCGATTGTTCACCTAGTACCCAACGAATAGCATCAACAATATTACTTTTACCAGATCCATTTGGTCCAACTACACAAGTAATATTATTATCTAATTTAATATTAAGTTTATCAGCAAAGGATTTAAATCCCATTGTTTCAATTTCTTTTAAATACATACTATCTACTCTACTTTCATAATAATTATATAAAATTTAAGAATTTAAATCAAGTAATTTGACTAGATAAGAAAAAAAACATAGTTTTTCACTATGAATTTTTATTTTATAACAATATTAACTAGTTTTTTAGGGATAGCAATAACTTTAATTATTTCATGATTTTCTAAATAACTTTTAACATTGGGAATATTTTTAGCAATTTCTTCCATTTCTTCTTTAGAAATATCACTACTTACTTTTTCTTTACCTCTTACCTTACCATTTACTTGAACTACCATTTCAAAAGTATCTTCTTTGATTTTTTCTTCATCAAATACTGGCCAAGTATCATTTACAATTGGACTAAAACCTATCATTTCATTTAATTCTTCGGTAATATGTGGAGCGATTGGATTAAGTAATACCAATAATAAGTGATAATCATCTTTAGTTATACTTTCCATTTCCATATATTTATTAGTTAATATCATAAGTGATGAAACGATTGTATTATATCCCATATTAGTAAAGTCGTAATCAATCTTTTTAATAGTACTATTTTGAATAGCTAAAAGACTTTCTGTAAATCCTGTTTTATCACTTACTTTATCTTTTAATTTAATAACTTTATCCAAAAATCTTCGGCATCCTCTTAGGGAATCAACACTCCATGGAGCGTCCATGGTATAATCTCCCATAAACATTTCATATAGTCTTAATGTATCCGCACCATATTCGTTAACAATATCATCAGGATTAATAACATTTCCTTTACTTTTACTCATTTTTTGATTATCAGAACCAAGTACCATACCATGACTTACTCTTGTCCAAATCATTTCTTTATGAGGAACTAGTCCATTGTTATATAAGAATTGTACCCAAAATCTTGCATATAATAAGTGTCTTGCTGTATGTTCCATACCACCATTATACCAGTCAACTTTATTCCAGTATTTCATATTTTCTTGACTGGCGAACTCTTTATCATTATGAGGATCCATAAATCTTAAAAAGTACCAAGATGATCCTGCCCAATTTGGCATCGTATCAGTCTCTCTTTTAGCTTTACCACCACATTTTGGACAAGTGCAATTTACGAAACTATCGATTTTGGCAAGAGGAGATTCACCATCATCTGTAGGTTCATATTCGGCAACATCAGGAAGCATAACTGGTAAATCACTTTCATTTACTGGAACCCATCCACATTTTGGACAGTTAACCATTGGGATAGGTTCACCCCAAAATCTTTGTCTTGAGAATACCCAATCTCGCATTTTATAATTATTAACTCTTCTTGCAATACCAAGTTTTTCTAGTTTATCAGTTATTTTTTCTTTGGCATCTTTTATAGTCATTCCACTAAACTCTTCAGAATTTATAAGATGAGCTGTGGTATCTATTAAATACTCTCCTTTTTCATATGCTTTATTTTCATCATATTCATCACCATCAATTACTTGAAGCATAGGAATATTATGAACTTTAGCGTATTCAAAGTCTCTAGCGTCATGTGAAGGTACGGCCATAACAGCACCTGTTCCATAATCACCTAAAACAAAATCACCTAAATATATTGGAACTTCTTTGCCATTGATTGGATTAATTGCCATAACACCTTCTACTAAGCAACCAGTTTTACCTTTATTAAGTTCTGTTCTATCCATATTTGATTTAAGTTTAGTTTCTTCAATATATTTCATTACTTCATCTTTATTTTTAACTCTTGGCATTAATTCTTTGATTAGTTTTCCATCTGGTGCAATGACAAAGAAAGTTATTCCATAAACTGTTTCAATACATGTTGTAAATATTGAAAATTTACCACCATCTTTGATATTGACATCCAATTCTACTCCAGTTGACTTGCCTATCCAATTAATTTGACCAAGTTTAACACGATCAGCGAAATTAGTGTCATCAAGTCCTTTTAATAAGTCTTCAGCATAATCGCTCATTCTAAGCATCCATTGTTCTTTTTCTTTTTGTTCTACTAATGATCCACATCTTTCACATACACCACCAGCAGCATCTTCATTAGATAATACTGTTTTACAATTTGGACACCAGTTAACATTTACTTTTGCTTTATATGCCATATTCTTTTCAAAGAATTTAATAAATTGCCATTGTGTCCATTTATAATAATCTGGGTCTGTTGTTGAAAATTCTCGATCCCAATCAAAGGAAAAACCTAGTGTTTTCATTTGTTTTTTAAATGTGTTGATATTTTCCTTAACGGCTTCTTTTGGATGAATGTGGTTTTTTATGGCATATTGTTCTGCAGGAGCTCCAAAAGCATCCCATCCCATAGGATAAAGTACATTATACCCCTTTAGTCTCATCATACGTGCCATAGCATCTTGTGCTGTATAACTTCTAACATGACCTACATGAAGACCTGCTCCACTTGGATATGGAAATTCAACCAAAATATAATATGGTTTCTTATTCTTATCTTCCACTACTTTAAATGACTTATTATCATCCCAATATTTTTGCCATTTACTTTCAATTTCTTTCGTATTCATAAATATTCCTCCTTATAAACAAAAAAATAATCATAAATCTAAGGACACTTTCATGTGGTACCACCTTAGTTCATGATTATTCATGCACTTATTATTATAACGGACTTATCCGATTCAATCTAGAAACAAGTTCAAATATCATTAATATCTTATTCCACCATACTAAGACTCTCTATAATTAATTAAATATTCTACTACTTTTCCATCAACTTGAATATAAAAGTATCTTATCACAAACATATTTTAATGTCAAATATTTTTTATGCTTGTTTTAAAGTAAGATATCCAGGTGTTGTTGGTGTATCAATAACTGCCATTGTTTTATCTGTTTTTGTACTATCAAATACTGTTCCGTTACCTCCTACAAGTGAATTACAACCAGAAAACATTCCGTCAGAAGAAGTTACATTACTTGTATCCCA
The DNA here is from genome assembly GCA_947165365.1 of uncultured Clostridia bacterium. Classification (GTDB taxonomy): domain Bacteria; phylum Bacillota_I; class Bacilli_A; order RF39; family UBA660; genus RUG12783. Next base: position 12,858 of record CAMVAF010000017.1, read on the forward strand.
AGTATTTGATGAATAAATTGTTTGTAAAGATGAACAATTAGAAAACATAGAGATAGCATTAGTTAGACTAATGGTATTAAAACTTGATAAATCAATATTTTTTAAGTTAGTGCAACCGGAAAACATATTATTCATTGCCGTAACATTTTTTGTGTCAAAACTAGTTAAATCAAGTGTTGTTAAACTACTACAATTTCTAAACATTGCTTGAAATGAGGTTTGATTACTGGTATCGATTCCAGTCAAATTAATAGTTTTTAATTTAGATAATCCATCAAATAGAAATCTCATACCGAAGTCACTAATGTTTGTTGTTATCGCATTATTTAAATTAATATTTTCTAAATTATAATTAGTATTAAATAAACTACTCAAACTTGAAGTTCCAAAATTAAAATTTGACATATCAATTTTCTTTAAAGAAATACATGGTGAAAACATATCTTCTACACTTGTTAGATTATCACTTCCAGTTCCCGATAAATTAATTTCACTTATATTATTTGTACTTCCTGTAGAAAATAAACCGCCCAAACCCTCTGTTAAACCAAAATTAAAATTTGACATATTTATTGCTATTAAACTTTGGCAATTAGAAAACATACCTCCTACACTTGTTAGACTATTACTTCCTAATCCTGATAAATCAATACTTGTTAAACTAGTGCAATCTAAAAACATATTAGACATACTTGTTACATTATTCATAATAGATCCATTTAGTTTAACTTCACTTATATTATTTGTACTTCCAGTAGAAAATAAACCACCCAAACCCTCTGTTAAACCAAAATTAAAATTTGACATATTAATATTTGTTAAACTTGTACATCCTGAAAACATATTACTAACAGTTGTTAAATTGTCACTACCTAATCCTGTTAAATTAACACTTGTTAAACTTGAATTATTTATAAACATAGATGACATATTTTCTACTTTACTTGTATTTAATCCTTTTAAATTTATACTAGATAATTTACTACATCCAACAAACATATATGACATGCTAGTTACATTACTTGTATCAAGTTTATTTATTCCTTCAATGCTTACTAAATTTGATAAATTAGGAAACATCCATGACATGTCTGTCACATCTGATGAATCAACATTTTCAAAAGTTATTTTTTCAACATTCGTAAATCCACCAAATATACTACTTCCTGTTACCCATTTCGTCTTTCCACTACTTGCTATATATAAAACATAACTTGTTTCATTATCTATTTGTTTTAGATTATTATCAGTATTTTCATTAACTAGAAAACTTGGTTTGATATTTAGATTACTACTTGTACCTGTTGGATTAACTGTTATTGGTTCAATCCATGCTAATACTTTTCCTGTATCTTGATATGTTAAATCTGATTTGGTACCGTTACTTTCTTGTCCAACGGAAGCATCATATCTTCTTTGCATTCTTAAAGGTGTTTCTTCAATAAATCTTATTTCTTTAATATTTACTGCATTTCTATTAATACCTATTGTATTCATTAAGTTTGGTGTTGTATATGGATCTACCCATATTCCTTCATTGGCTTCTACTCTTATTTTAAAGGATAAACTATTACTACTAGTTGATAAACTATTCCATTCACTTGTAGTAAATACTGTTTTATTTCCAACCCATTCATTCGTTGTTCCCATATTATCGGATTCTGTTCCATCATAGGTATCACTTATTACGATATTATCACTATTTATATAGGCACTAATATTTAGACTTCCTTCTACACCTGTTTGTCCCGGTGCAATATAACCTACTACAAGGTATTGACCGTCTACAACAACACCACCAGATAACACTTTATGAATATTAGTACTTCCTCCTCTATTAGTAAAATAATCTTCATCATTATCTCCTAAATCAGTAGTACTTGTTACTTTTAAAGTTAGAGGTATTCTTTTATCATTTACTGTTATATTAACATCTTCTGCTGTAACAAGATATTCTACTCCATTAGGGTATGTTGTATCTCCTTCAATATTTATCGTTACATTGTTACTTGGGTCTTGTGTACTATTTTCAAATTCTTCAGATGACATCGGAAAAATATTAGTTAAAGTTATACTACCATCTTGGGTATGATTAAAACTTATTCTTCCTACTTTTAAGGTATTTGCACCTCCTGTTCTTGTATAATTAAAGAATGCAAAACTTGTACTTATTACTACTATTGTTAATATGGCTACAAACATTACTGTTAAATTTACTTTTTTATTATTTTGATTATTCATATTCTATTCTCCTTTACTACCCTTTATTTTTTATTAATTAACTTCATGAATCATCATGTATCAAATGACATAATAAAAGCTTGAAACTTCTATTTGTCAATACCATTTCTATCACTACTTTCTTATTTTTATACTTTTATTCTATCAAAATTAAATTTTCATTACAAGTAGTTTTTGACAATAATATTATTTTTTGTTAAAATACCTTTGATGTTTATGAAAAAAGTTGGTATTATTTGTGAATATAATCCATTTCATAATGGACATATATATCACTTACAAAAAATTAAAGAATTGTTTCCTGATTCTATGATTATTTTAGTAATGTCTGGGGAATTTACTATGAGAGGTGAAATATCTCTTTTAAACAAATGGGATAAAACTAAAATAGCTCTTAAATATGGTGTATCACTAGTTATTGAATTACCTATTATTTATGCTGTTAATTCATCTGACATGTTTGCTGAAGGTTCTATTAAAATATTAGAGCTATTAAAATGTGATTATGTTGTTTTTGGATCAGAATCAAATGATATAGAATCTTTAATTAAAATTACTAAAACGATGATAAATAATCATGATTTTGATTCATTAGTTAAAGAACATTTAGATAATGGTCATAACTATCCTACAAGTTTATCTTATGCTCTAAAAAAAATAATTCATAAAGATATAAATAGTCCTAATGATTTACTTGCGATTTCATATATTAAACAAATAATTATTAATAATTATCACATTAAACCTATATCTATCAAAAGAACTAATAACTATCATGATAAGGAAATAACCAATAATATTACTAGTGCTACCAGTATTAGAGAAGCTCTTAAAAATCATTATGACATAAGTAGTAATGTCCCAATTGAAACAAATGAATTAATCATAAAAGAAGATATCACAAGTAATTATTTTAAGTTATTAAAATATCAAATAATTAATAATATTAATAATTTAAATGAATTTATGGATATTACAGAAGGAATTGATAATTTAATAAAAAATAATATTTTAAAGGCTAAATCATTGGATGAATTAATAAATCTTACAAAAACTAAAAGATATACTTATAATAGATTAAATAGAATCTTTATTCATATATTATTAAATATCAAAAAGAAAGATATTAATCAATTAATGATGATTAATTATATAAGAATTTTAGGTTTTGATAATTTAGGGAGAATTTATCTAAGAAAAATAAAAAAAGAAACTAATATTCCTTTAATTACTAAATATAGTGATATAAAGAATAGTAATTTATCTTTTCAAAGATATGTATCTAGTATTTATTATATGATTATAAACAAAGAAGAGTTAAATATTATTGAAAATAAAAGCATTCCAATCAAAAAAGAAGATTAACTCTTCTTTTCTTTTAATATTTAATATTATTCCCTATAAATTATAAATATTTTGTTTGACCAGATTTAGTGAATCTAAATAATCAAGATGTTCAAGAATTTTTAAAAGTACATCTCCATCTACCTGACCTACAACGAAATATTGTATTTTTCTCTTGTTAAAATAAAATAATTGATCAACTTTAATATAACCGCTTTTTATCTTTTCATCATAAATCTTTCCATCAATAGTTCTTATCTCTATATTTTCAATATGTTTCAATTTATTAGCTCGATGATCATTGTTTTTAAAACTTGACATATCAACACTAACAATATCGAAACTTAAACCGCCGATGCATCCTTTCTCATCACTAATAACAACAAAATAATGTAAATTAACAAGAGCATTATCATCCCCTATAAATTTTTTTATAGCAATAATATCTCCAATTTTACACATAAATCTCCTATTTCTTTTTAGGTAATTTTACAATAATTTTCTTTTCCCCTCTTATCAATTCTTTTTCATTATCAAAACTTAATGGAATAAAATCTTTTAATGTATTATGATTAACATTAGGTCTTTCCTTTTCAAAAAATTTTTTATTTATTTTTTTGTATACATAACTCATAATTACACCATCCTATCATTCCTTTTTTATTTAAACAGTAATTCCTAAGTAAATGATACATTATGTTGAATAAAAAATCAAGAATAAAAAGAAGATTAACTCTTCTTTTCTTTTGGCAAAAGTAAATTAAATGCTTTATTATCAAAGGAAAGTTTATTAATGACATCAAGAAATTCTTCATATTTTAAACTATCTAAAATTTCTTTATCATCAATATATTTTCCACGATTGATAATACTTCTTATAATACTATAAGATACATCACTAATATTATCAAGTTCTCTAATTATTATTGAATTTCTTACTTTAATTTCTCTTTCAAAATCATCTTTATTTATTTGAAGATTTTCTAAAGTTTTATCTATTTCATCTTTAAAAATATCAGCGTATTCACTTTCACCACAAATACCTATAATATAAATATTTTCATAGTACATTGTATCAATATAGAAATAATTAGCGATTTTTTCTTCATGAATTTTTTCACTGAAATCACTTCCATCACCAAATAAAATATAAAATAAAATATTTAGATAGGCTTTGAATTTTTCTGGTGAAAGAAATTTAAATTCATTTACATCATACTTAAAATAATAACTTAATTTTGGAATAACAACCAAACCAGTACCTGCACCATATTCTCTATTAACTGGTAAATCTTCATGGATTTTTTTAAATATTACAGGATAATTACTCATACGTTTCTTGATACTTTCGTTACTCTTAATAATATCAAGTGCTTCTTTCGGATTTACTTTACCACTTATTACAAGAAAAGTATTACTTGGTTGATAAAAAGTATTATAAACTTTTTCTAAAATATCGGCATTTATTTCACTTATTGTTTCTCTTGTTCCAGCCACTTCATCTTTTAAAGCTTTATTAAAAACACTTTCTTTTTCTATACGATATAACACCCAATCAGGATCATCAATATACATATCAATTTCTTCACCAATAATGCCTTTTTCATTTTCTATTCTATCTTTTTCAAAATATGGTGTATAAAAAACATCCAAAAACAAATTTAAATTCTTTTTAAATTGTTTTTTCCCTTCAATAAAATAATTGGTATAATAATAATTTGTTGAAGCATTGGTAACTACCCCAGCATCATCAAATAAAAAAGTAGCATCACCATCTTTCGTATCAAATAATTTATGTTCTAAAAAATGAGCTGTTCCAAGAGGCATTTTAATATATTCCTTCTCTTTTACAGGAATAAATTCTGTAACAGATGCACCAAGTTTTGCCACTAAATCTACTCGATAACTATTAACCATTTTGTTAGGTGCAATAAATATTTCTAATCCATTATCTAGTTTTTCATAATAAACAATTTGTTCTTCTCCAAAATAGGTTAATTTTATCATAAATCACTCTCCAAATTATATATTGATGCTATCTTTAATTTTTTTGATATATTAATAATATCTTGTTTTGTTATTTTTTTAACATTATCAATTCTTTCTTTAACATCTGGTCCTTTAAATATTTCTTTACCGTAAAAGAAAGATATTAGTGAAGAATTAGATTCATCATAATTTAGTAAATCATTAATAAAACTTTTTTTAGCATTTAAAAGCATTTTTTTAGTAAATTTTCCTTTTGCTATTCTGTCCATTGATTCATAGATAATATTTTTAACAATCTCATAATTTTTTTTACTGAATCCCCCATTTACAATTATAATATTATCTGATCTATTGTAATAAGAATATGTTGAATATGAAATAGCATTCTCTTCTCTTACAATACTATTTAAAAAAGATGTACTATTACCCCCAAATAAACCATTATAAATAGCAGCAACATATCTTCTTTCAAAATCAGTTAAATCATAGGCTTTAATAACAAGAGCTAGTTTTGATTGTTCAACATCGGATTTTTCAAACTGAATCTTCATTTCATTGTCTTTATCATAATGATTAATAAAAACTTCATTTAATAAATATTTATTAGTAAATTTAAATTCTTTTTTGATAAATTCAATCAATTCCTGTTCATTTGAAAGATTACCTGATATACAAAAATCAATTTTACTATTATTTAACATTTCTTTATAAGATTTATATAATCCTTTGTTAGTTAGTTTTTTTAACATATCAATGGGAATATATTTACTAATTTTATAATTTTCTTCTTTGTCTGATGACAAATTCAAGGCTTTTATTGTGGCATATGTCATAAAAAATTCTTTAAATCTTTCAGTTTTCTTTATTTCTTGATTCAAAGCTAAATCAAAATATTTATCATTAAACTTTTCGTCTTCAACAAGAGGATTTAATAATAATTCTTTAATTAATAGGATATTTTCTTTAATTATTTTTTTGTCTAAATATTTGGAATTAAGTATTGATATCGAAAATTTAGTTACTAATAAATTACCACATCTAAGTGTTACAGCGTAAGGACTTATTGAATATAAATCTTGGGTTTTTTTAACAATTTTACTTCTTGTATCATATTTTTTACTAGCAGTTGTTAAGATATTTACTAATACATTATGATACGCTAATTTTTCTTTACTAATATTATCTGCAAAATATACTGCAAATGATATATTATGATATTTTTTATTATTAATAAGATGAATATTATAATTATCACACTTTATTTTTTTATAATTCATTTTTTTCTCCTTTCTTAAACCAAAAAAAGTAATAGTTAAATATACTACTACTTATTTACAATACCCTTCTCCTGCTGATTTTCCTTCAACATATTCTTTTCCAACTAAGCCACAACTTGTTTTGGTCATGGAATCTTTTAGATATCCTCCAAATATTTTTACAAGACCTATTATTACTACAGAAACCAAGGCAATAATTAAGACATATTCAACTAATGCTTGCCCCTTTTTATTCTTTAACATACAACCACCTCTTCTTTGATTATAAGAAAAACATAAATTTTTGTCAATTACTTTTTAACATATATTAAACCAGCTGCTACTTCCTCTAATGCTTTTCCAATATTTTTAGAAGATCGATATTGTTCTTCCTTCATTTGATAATTTGAAAAATTAGTCATTTCTCTACTTCTATTTGCGGCAATATGAACAAGTTCATATTTGGAATTAATTACATTTAATAATTTATCAATTGATGGGTATATCATCTTTTCACTCTCCCTCTATAATAAGAATAATATTAAATAAAAAAATATGCAAGTAATTTACATAAATTGTACACAAACTTGACATATTTTTATTTTTTAATATTTTCTATTTTTTAACCATGATGGGAGTTCAAACTCAGAATCATCATCATCCATTAATTCAATATCTCTTGTCGCTCTTTTCATCGTACCTGTATCTTTGGTATTATATACTGCTTCCTTTTCTTTGGCTTTTTTATCAAAACCAGTAGCGATTACAGTAACAATTACTTCATCATTTAAATTTTCATTAATAACAGAACCAAAAATTGTATTAATATCATTATTACTAGCTTCTCTAACTACTTCAGCAGCTTGCTCTGCTTCAAATAGCGTTAAATTAACACCACCGGTAATATTAATAATTGCATCGGTTGCTCCTTTGATATCGGTTTCCAAAAGTGGACTTGATACAGCTTGACGTGCAGCTTCAATTGCACGATCTTCACCCATACCGATACCAATACCTATAATAGCGTTACCACTCTTTTCCATAACTGCTTTTACATCCGCAAAATCAAGATTTACAAGACCTACTACTGCAATTAAATCTGAGATTGATTGAACACCACGACGTAATACATTATCTACTTCTTTAAATGCTTCCAAAAGTGGTGTTGATTTATCAATAATTTCTCTTAATCTATCATTTGGAATAACTATCAAAGTATCAACATGTTTTTTTAACTCTTCAATACCTTGGTTAGCATTTTCCATTCTCCTTTTTCCTTCAAAAGTAAATGGTTTTGTAACAATAGCAACAGTTAAAGCACCAATACTTTGGGCAATTTCGGCAACAACAGCAGCTGCACCAGTACCGGTTCCGCCACCCATACCACAAGTTATAAAAACCATGTCGGCTCCTGCTAGTGCTTCTTCTATTTCCTTTTTGCTTTCAACTGCTGATTCACGACCTACTTCTGGTCTTCCTCCAGCTCCAAGTCCATCTGTTAATTCTTTTCCAATTTGAATCTTTACGTCAGCTTTAGAGTTTTTTAAAACTTGATAATCAGTGTTTGCAGCAATAAATTCAACGCCCTTAACACCACTTTCAATCATTCTATTAATAGCGTTTCCGCCACCACCACCAATTCCTACTACCTTAATTTTGGCTAACTGATCCATTTCTAATCCACTTAACATATTATCCCTCTTTCTAATTATTTTCTAAATATTTTTTCATTTCGCTTATTATATTATCTTCAACGTCTTTCTTCTTGTTACCAACCATTTCTTCAATATTATCATACATTGTATAATTAATTCCGCGAACTTTTAATTTATCATAATAATATTTTATCATACCATAACTAGATGTGTAAATATTATTTCTTAAACCTATATTATTTAAATTAATTGAATAAGCTTTTTCTCCAAAAATTTCACTTACTAAATAATCAAAGCATGGTAAATTACTTATACCACCTGCAATAATTATATAACTAATTTTGTGATTTGTTAAGGAGTTTATACTATTTTTTACATTTTTTAATATTTCTTTAAGTCTTTCCTCAACAATTTGACTTAATTCATTTTGATTAATAATAACTTTTTCACCTTCATCATTAACGTATGTGTATTTTTCATCATTTTCCGCAAATTTACAGGAAGCTAAAGCTAAATTCTCTTTTAGATATCTTGCTGTTTCCTTATCAACATTATAAATATAACCTATATCATAATCCACCAATTTACTGCCAAAATTTAAGATATCACTTTTAATTAATATTCCTTTATTAAAAACACCTACTTCACATTTGTCATGCCCTAAATCCACTAAAGCCGTGTATCCTTCTTTTAATTGATCATTAGAAATATTATAAAAATCATTAATTAAACCAATTGATAAATCAATAACTTCAACACCAACTTCTTTTAATACCTCAAAAAATGGTATTACTATTTCTTTAGGAATCGTCGATATCAATACTCTACTTTCTAATTTATTACCATCTGTTCCTATAGGATTAATAGTCTTAATTTCATCATCTATTGTAAAATCAATTGGAAAAACTGTAACAACTTCATTATAAGAATCAATATTGCTTACTACACTTTTAAAACATGTTATAACATCATCTCCTGTTATTTTACCATCAGGATAACATAATCCATGATATAAACTAACATCCATATCGTATATTGGAACCGAAATAACTGCTTTATCTATCCTAAATCCAAGATCTTTTTCAGATTTATCCAAGGCACCCTTAAGAGATTTAATAACCATTTCTTTATCTTTAATAAGACCTTTTTTGATACCATCCATTTTATAATTAATTCTAGATAGAATATGCACTTCTTCATTAATCTCTCCAACAACAATTTTTACAGTATCACTTCCAATATCAATACATGAATAAATCATATCTATACCTACCTTACATAACATATTATAACTTATATTTATTTTTTTTTAAAGATATTTTTAAAAAAATAAGGATTTTTTCCTTATTTTATCTTTATATCAACAATATTACCATTTTCTATAAAAATAACCTTTGTTACTTCAGTGGAATCAAAAATAGAATTTGCAAGAGTATAAATTACTTCTTCTTTAATATTTTCTGGTCCTAATTCACTTAAAGCATCAAAACTTAGTGTTACTAAATTATCTTGATATTCATAATTTTCTATTTTTATTTTATCACTTAAATAACTCATTAAATTGGTTTCCGCTAGATAATTATTTTTTAAGTTATCGATAATAATTTTAACTTTATCATCATCACTATTTAAATATTTAGTTACTGGTACATAATAATTATTGCCATTATTTTCTTCATAATAATAAACAGTAACCTTTTTTATATTTTGTAAGCTATTAACATCATATTCCTTATTAATACCAAAAGTTTTAGTTAAAATATCATCTAACATAATGTTAGTATTTGGAAGAAATTTAAGAGGTTCTTTATCAATACTTATTTTAATACCATTTATCTCTTTTAAACTTAATAAACTATATACTAAACTTTCAATTATTTTTTCTTCAATGTCCTTATTAACATTCAATAGTTCTTTACTAAAATCAATAGATAATATACCATTTTCTATTTTAAAATCATTAATTTTTGTATCTTTAGGAATAATTCCCTTTAATCCATGATAATTATTATTATTTTCTTTTAAATCATCGATAATAATGGGAATACTTTTCATGATATCAGTAGACACAATTACATCAACTGATAATAAGTGATTATCATCATTTAAAAGATAAACACTTGATAAGGGATTATGATATTCTATTTTAATATTTGATATATTTTTATTAATAGTAAAACTTGATATAACAAACAATATAAATATTATAAAAGTAGTTAAATATATTTTTCTCAATATTTTTTTTCTTAACATTATTACCTCTATATAATATATGAAAAAATGTACTAAATTAGTACATTACAAGGATATCTCCTTTAGTTTTATTAATTCAATAACAGCCCCAGCTCTTCCTTTGACACCAAGTTTTTGCATAGTATTGGAAATATGATTTCTTACAGTTTTTTCACTAATTCCTAATTCATTGGCAATTTCTTTTGTTGATTTATTTTTAATTAGCAAATTAAAAATTTCTTTTTCTCTTCCAGTTAATACACTTTTATACATATAATCTCCTTAACTCTATAGTATTATATGAATATTTAAAAAAAAAGTTACTTTTTAAAAGTAACAGAGATATACATATTAGGGTATTCTTTTTCAATCCTAGACATTATTTTAACTGTTAAATTTTTATCATTTTCTCCTTTTTTTATAGTGATTTCTATAATATCATTTTTTACTTTAATAAAACTTTCTAAATTAAAATCATCTTTAATTATTTGTTCTATCTTTTCTTCCATAACTTTAACTTTATTCATCCCTTTAATTTCTTCATAAATGTTATTTTTTTCATCTGGTCCTAATTCTTTGTTTGTTAATTTATTTTTTAATTTATTTAATTCTTCTTCTCTTTCAGTGTTTAAAATACTTTTCATAGCACTAAAAGTATCTTCATTAGAAATATTAACCTTAACATCTTTCGGGGTCTCTTCTTTTGATATAAAAGCCGAATTATTTGTAAGCAAAAGTTCACTTGGCATAGTTACATAGTATATACTAAGTACCAAAATCAAACTTGTTAATGTTAAAAATATTAAACTTTGTTTATTTATCATAATATCACCTACTACATTATATTAAGTATTTTGAAAAATATGAAAAAAATGTTATAATTATATGGAGGTGCATAATGGAAGAAAAAATAAATGAAGTATTAGATAAATTAAGACCATTTTTAATTAATGATGGAGGTAATGTCGAATTTGTTAAATATGAAGAAGGTATTTGTACCCTTCATTTTACAGGTGCTTGTCTTAATTGTTCTTTAAATAGTTATACTTTAAATGAAGGAATAAAAGATGCCTTAATTAATGAAATACCAGAAATAATAGATGTCAATTTAATTTAATTACATCTTTTTATTTTTTTCTTTATATGTTAAAATATTCTTGGTGATGATATGAAAAGATACATAAATCAAAAGATGCTGGCTGTTTTTTTAGGATTAGCACTCTCTTTTCTCTTTTTTGAAATTATCTATATAATTATGGGAATAGACTTACAAAAGATAAGCGATAGTACCTATTTATTATTAGCGATTATAAAATATCTTGTTTTTTTAATTATTTTTTATTTAATGTATCATAAGTATTTAAAAGAAAAATGGATTGATTTTAAAATTAATTTTAAGAAATATGCTAAAATTGCCTTTAGCGATTGGCTTAAAGGATTTTTAGTAATGATAGTTTCAAATATAATAATATCTTACTTTTTTAAAGGATTAGGAGAAAATGAAGAAAGTGTCCAAAGTTTAATTAGTGCAGCTCCTTTGGTAGCCTTTATTATGACAAGTTTCCTTGCACCTATTACCGAAGAAATGATCTTTAGAAAAAGTTTAAAAGATGCTATTAATAATAAGTATTTATTTATAGTTTTAAGTGGTTTAATATTTGGTTTAATTCATGTTATATCAGCAAGTAATCCACTAGAGTATTTATTGATTATTCCGTATGGTGCATTTGGGGTTGTATTTGCTAAAACTCTAAGTGAAACAGATAATATATATACAACAATCATGGTACATACCTTTCATAATGCCATACTTACCATTTTGGCGGTGATATAATGTTGTCAAGAGAAGAAAAAAATAAAGATTTAGAAAAAGAAATTGATCATGAAAAAAAAATTAATATTTCTAAAAAAATTATCAAAATCTTTTTAATTATATTAACTACTTTTATGCTTATATTTTGTTATATGTATTTTATAGGAACAAAGTTTATTAAAACAAATGATATTATTATAAGAGATAACATTCCAAATAGTTTTATTGGGGTAAAAATATTGCATTTATCTGATATCTTATTTGATTCTATTGATAAAAGTGAACTAAACATATTAAAAGAAGAATGTCAAAATATTAATCCAGATATTGTTATCTTTACAGGAAACTTATTTAACAAAGATTATTTAACAACCGCTGATGATATAAAATTACTTAATGATTTTTTTAAAAGTATTCCTTATAAATTAGGAAAATATGCTGTCCGAGGAAATATGGATACTCAAAGTTTTGACTCTATTATGGATAACACTAACTTTGCTATTTTGGATAATACTATAGATACAATCTATAATGAAAATAATGAAGCTATTAACATTATTGGATTAAATGGTCAAAGTGAAAATATTAATAGTAATGATAATTACACAATAACAATAATTAATAATTATGATTTATTTAGTAAATATAATATCAATTCTAATTTAGTATTTTCTGGTAATAATCTTGGTGGAGAAATAAAATTATTTACAATTCCTTTAATATCAAATAATAAATATATGAATAATTATTATAATGAAAATAATAAAAAAATATATATATCAAATGGTATTGGAAGTATCCATCATTTAAGATTTATGAATCATCCTAGTATTAATGTTTACAGAATGTATCAGTAAATTTAATTTTACTGATACATTTTTTTTAAAATATGATATAATATTTTATGTAATGCCTGTGTGGCGGAATTGGTAGACGCGTACGACTCAAAATCGTATATCAATTGATGTATGGGTTCAAGTCCCTTCACAGGCACCATAAATAGTTAATAAATCTAACATTATGTTAGATTTTTTATTTTATATGAATATTCATAAATATCTTTTATATAATTAATAGGAGGATAACTATGAATTTTGATTATAAATTTGGTAATACCTATTATAAATATTATGGAAAAAAAGGAGTTAAAAGTACCGTTTATAATATTTTAGCCCCTGAGCAATCTCAAGATGTTCAACCTGGTATGGAATATGAGATGAAGCCCTTGCCCATATTTGATAATCCCAAATATATTGGAAGTGGTAAATTAAAAGGAAAGGTTGCCATTATCACTGGAGGAGATTCTGGTCTTGGTAGAACTTGTGCTATTTATTACGTTAAAGAAGGATGTAAAGTAATAATATGTTATTTAAATGAAGATAAAGATGCCAATTATACTAAAAATTATATTGAAAAATTAGGTGGAGAATGTCTACTAATTAAAGGTGATATTAAAAATCACAATTTTTGTAAAGAAATAGTAAAAAAAACAATGGAATATTTTGGAAAAATTGATATTTTAGTTAATAATGCTGGAGTTCAATATCAACAAGACAAATTAGAAGATATCACCGATGAACAATTTGATTTAACAATGAAAGTTAATATTTATGGAATGTTTTATTTAACTAAAGAAGTTCTACCATATTTAAAAAATGGGGCATCTATTATTAATTTATCTAGTATTACAGCATTTTATGGAGATCCACAGTTAATTGACTACGTTACAACTAAAGGTGCTATCGTTGGTTTTACAAGAAGTTTAGCAAGAAATCTTGCTCTTAAAAATATTAGAGTTAATGCTATAGCACCAGGATTTTTTTGGACACCATTGCAACCTGCTTGTTGGGTAAAAGAAAAAATACCATCACTGGGTGCTGATGCCGCAATGGCTCGTGGTGCCATGCCTTATGAACTAGGTCCGACTTTTGTCTTTTTAGGAAGTGATGAGTCAAGTTATATGACAGGTCAAGTAATGCACGTTAATGGTGGACAAGTAATGGGATAAAAAATAGGAAAGATTATCGATCCATGGTAATCTTCCCTATTTTTCCTTCTTTAAAATCATTAATAATTATCGTATATACTTTATCATAATCAACAATATTACCTTTCATAAGGCATCCTCGCTTCCTTCCAATAATATCAAGTGTTATATAAATATCATCTTCTATTTTATTTATTTTATATTTATCTTCTAATAATTTAGGATAATATTCTTCCAAAAATCTAAGAATATAAATAGATATTTCACTTTTATCAAGAATTTCTTCTTTGATACTTGATAAACAAGCAAGATTAAGAGCTACCTTTTCATCTTCAATTTTTGGCCAAAGTATTCCTGGGGTATCTAGTAAATCAATATCCTTACCTAGTTTTATCCAAGAAAGATTTCTAGTTACTCCTGGAATATTTCCCGTTTTGGCAACATTTTTTCCATTCAATCGATTAATTAAAGTACTTTTACCTACATTTGGAACACCAATTACTAAAGCACGATAGTTTCTTTTATTAAGACCCTTATTTTCTCTTTTTAAATCAATGTGCTTTAATAAATCATATGTTTTACTAGTAATCTCTTTTAAGATATTACTATTTTCTTTTAAATTAGTCTTAATAACAGGATATTTTTTTTCATCTTCTAAAATAAATTTATTAGTTATTTCTTTATCACATAAATCATATTTAGTATAAATAAGTATTCTTGGTTTATTTTTTATTATTTCATCTAAATCAATAATTCTACTAGATAAAGGCATTCTAGAATCTACTATTTCATAAACAATATCTATAAGTTCTAGTTTTTCTTTTATTTCTCTTTTAGTTTTAGCCATATGGCCTGGATACCAGTTGATATTGGTTTTATCAACACTTTGTGTTTTATCTAAATTATTCATTGATATCACCTACCTCGATTTTTATTTTTTCTCTTGCTTCCAATCTTTTCTTTTCTTTTTCAAGTTCTTTTAAACTTTTCTTTGGGGTTGGCATATCTTCCGGCAATGTCCCACCAATGTCTTCAATTGCATGTCTCACCTTTCTACCAACTTCATAATGCACATCTTTTGCCTTTTTTTCACCTTGCACTTTATCTTTAATAAGTCTTTGTTTTGTTTGATTTATTCTAAATAAATTAGCAATTAATTCATCTTCATTCATATTATCTAAGATATCTTCTCTATAGCGTAATTTTTTTCGTTTAAAAATATCATCAGCAGTTTCACCATTATATAATCCTTTATATCCTGCATTATGAAATTCTGCCATATTTTTAACACCAGCAGATGTGGCAACTTTTTGTAAAGTATAATTACCTTGTTTAGTTAATTTTCTTTGATATAATCTTTTTTCATCATCCGATAACGAATCGTATTCTTTTTCTGTTATCTCTTGTTTTCTTGTTTGAATTGCAAAATAAGTTTGTCCTAATGCAACTACTTCTTTGCTTGGATCAGCATTTTGTACTATTAAATAGCATATATACCTTGTAAGTTTAAAATCTTGTATATTAGCAGTAGCATTGTTGTTTCTTTTTGACAACTTGTTGACCTCAACAAGTTGTTCTTCCACATTAAATCCAGAATTTTTGCATGCCTCTTTTGCTTTGTTCAAAACCTTTAAAAAATTTCTCCAATCTTTATATTCTAAAACTTTTGAAAGTTCCCTAGCATACCAATACTCCTCTCCATATTGATCAATATTTTTTATATTTTCAAAGATATTACTAGTATGATTATCATTTTCACCAATTATCTTCATTCTTACCTCCTGCATTATTTTTTCAAGAAATACTTTATAACTAATTATATCATAATTTAATATTAAAGTACCTATTACCACCTTGTTTTAATCTATTATCATCTTTATCAAATCCCTTTTGAATATATTCATGTAGTCTCTTTGTTGCCCATATTCTGAATCTGACTGCCACTTCCAATTGAACGCGATATCCCAAGGCAATTATCATGTCTAAATTATAATGATCAATGTTTCTTTTTACATTACGATTACCTTCTTTTTGAACTAATAAGAATTTCTTATTAGTTGAACTTGGTAACTCATTTACCTCCTGTTATATTATTCAATATCATTTCTTCTTATGAAATCATTATATACCCAATCAGGTACATAATCTAAGATATATGAAAGTTCATCAATTAATTCTTTTTTAGATAATTTTTTTATATAGTTTTGTGTTTTATTATATAATTTTTCTTGATAATCTTCATATTCTTCTTGTAATCTTTCTTGTTCCTTTTCAAAATTAACTGCTTCCTCAGGAAATGCTTTAAAGTATGTAGCAACAATATGCTTACATAGTATTCTTTTTCCATTAGCTAGAGGACAAGTGCAAGTTGATCTTCTAGGATGAGACACATCTAAATAAACATCATAATTATTAGTTCCAACTACAGTACTAGTAAATTCATATTTGTTTATTTTTTTTAGATTTGATATTTTGTTGTTTTTATAATATTCAAGTCCTCTCCAACAAGAAGAACCACTAGCTAGCGAAATAACACTCATTTTTTCACCTCTTTCAAAAGTTAGACTTGAGTAACCAAGTTCAAAACACTATGCCACACTTTTTATACTTTTTTGGTCTGTTTTTGATAAATTTACTGCTTTTTTATAAATAATGTAAAAAATTAATTCTTGTTTTGCCCTTATTTTATAGGCATTTGTGAAAAATATAGAACAAATTTTAAGCAAACAATTGATATTAGTTTTATTTTCATTCAGTTTGATCAACTCCTTTATTTTTTATTAAAAGTTATTAATTTTGAATCAACAACATGGTTTAAATATTCATCTGCAGAAATATGTTCTTTTGGTTTATCAAACTCTGTTATAATTATTTTTTCTAACTCTTCATTTGTTATATTAAATGTTTTTAAAAACTCAACATATTTCTTATATTGATAATTTAATAATTCATCAAGTGTATTAAATTTATGTATACCTCGATTATTAAAATCAGAATTTTCAAACCAAAACCAACAATTATTATCCTTATAAACAAGAAATGAATGAGATGGATATACATTGTCATAATCTAGTTTAACCATTTCAAAGATTGTTTTTATTTCATATCCATTTTTTAAAAACCAATCTCTTTCTAATTCTACTTGAT
>CAMVAF010000018.1 GCA_947165365.1 uncultured Clostridia bacterium
AATAGGATTTTTAATATAACTAGAAACATCTATTTCTTCTTTATTAATTAATTTGTTTTTGGTTTCATCACTTAGTCTTTGATATTCTTTTGATTTAATTTTTTCTCTTAGAGTATTTCTGCTCCAATGACAAATACTTATTTGATTAATATAGTAATTTATTTCATTAATATTATCTAGTGCAATGAGTTCACAATAGTGACTCCAGGACAATTGGTGCGCCAGTGGCGCACCTTTTTTTATAATTATGTATAATTGTCTCATTCTCTTTAATGTAGTTATGTTATATCCTTTTCCAAGCTCCTTTGTTAATCTAAGAGAAAACTTCTTAATTAAACCATTTCCATATTTAGCACGTTCTTCACCACCTTGAGCATCTACTATCATTTTACCTACATTATAATAATGACTTAATTCATTTCTATTAGTAAAATAAGTATCTATCTTTTTATCAATAACACTTTGTATTAATTCTTCTTTAATATTACTATAATATTTTTCTTCTGATTCATTCATAAATAACCTCCAAAAGTATGCAAAAAGGGCGTTCTCTCTTAGCAAAATTAGTAGTATTAATATACTACCGAGAGACACGCCCTTATAAATATGTTTTATTAAAAACATAAGTCTGCGGAATAAATTAAACTTTAGGTACAAATAAGTACTCTAGTGATATAAATATACTATATGATAAATTTAAGCGTCAAGATACTTTACATTATTTTTTTAATAAAAAAATATCTATAATTTTAATAATAATTTTTTAATATGTAATTGCTTTTATCTCTAAAAAATGATAAAATTTTATTATCTAGAGATAATACTAGATAGTATTATCTTTTATTTTGAAGTAAGGTGCAGTAATGAAAAAAATAGATTTAAATAATAAAACAATTTTAGTAACAGGATCAAGTGGTTTTATCGGATCTAATCTATGTCTTAGATTATTAAAAGAAATACCAAGTATTAAGATAATAGGTTTAGATAATATGAATGACTATTATGATGTTAAATTAAAAGAATATCGATTAGATAAATTAACTAAATATGATAATTTTACTTTTATTAAAGGTAATTTACAAGATAAAGAATTAATAGATAATATCTTTAATAAATATAAACCAAATATTGTCGTTAATTTAGGAGCTCAAGCAGGAGTAAGATATTCTATAGAAAATCCAGATGCTTATATCGAATCTAATATTATAGGATTTTATAATATCTTAGAAGGATGTAGAAATAATCCTATAGAACATCTTGTTTATGCATCAAGTAGTTCTGTATATGGAGGAAATACTAAAGTACCGTTTAGTACCGAAGATAAAACAGATAATCCTGTATCTTTATATGCAGCTACTAAAAAGAGTAATGAATTACTAGCTTATTCATATTCCAAATTATATAATATACCAGCTACTGGTTTACGATTCTTTACAGTATATGGTCCTGCAGGTAGACCTGATATGGCATACTTTGGTTTTACAAATAAATTAATTAATGGAGAAACTATTAAAATATTTAATTATGGTAATTGTAAAAGAGATTTTACATATATTGACGATATTGTTGAAGGTATTATAAGAGTAATGCAAGGTGTTAAAGAACAAGATGTTTTACATAGTGTTTACAATATTGGTAATTCAAATCCTGTAAACTTATTAGATTTTGTTAATATTTTACAAGAAGAATTAATAAAAGCTAATGTCTTACCAAAAGATTATGATTTTGATAGTCATAAAGAATTAGTACCAATGCAAAAAGGTGATGTAGAAACTACTTTTGCAGATACTAAACCACTAGAAGAAGATTATGGTTTTAGACCTAATACACCCCTAAGAGATGGTTTAAGAGAATTTGCTAAATGGTATAAAGAATTCTATAAATAGGGGGATGTATGAAAAAACACAATAGAAAACCAAGATTATGTTTGGTTTCAAGTAGTGGTGGTCATTGGGAACAATTACAAAAATTACAACCACTTATTGACAAATATGATGGCTTTATGGTAACAGAAAAAACAAATTTTGAAGCTAAAGCTAAATATTTTATGAGACAAACTGATTTAAAAGATAAACTTATGCCTTTTAAAATGTTATTAAATGGATTTCATACATTATTTATTTGGATTAAAGAAAGACCCGATTTTGTAATTACTACTGGTACAATGGTTGCTTATCCTTTTTATTTATTAGCAGTTTTATTTCATAAAAAATTTGTTTTTATTGAAACATTTGGAAGAGCTAATATGCCTACAGTTGCTGGTAAAAAAATGGAAAAACATAGTGATTTATTTATTGTACAATGGGAAAGTCAAAAGAAACACTATAAAAAGGCTATTTATGGGGGGTGTTTGTACTAATGATATTTGTAACAGTTGGATCAAGACCATATCCATTTAATAGATTATTTATTGAACTTGATAAACTATGTGAAGAAGGGATAATAAAAGATCAAATTTTTGCACAAATAGGGACATCTACATATAAACCAAAACATTTTAAATTTAAAGATTTTATATCTCAAGAAGAGTTTTTAGATAATGTAAAAAAATGTAAATTTGTTATTACACATGGAGCTTCTGGTTCTATAATGAAAGCCCTTAATAATGATAAAAAAGTAATTGCGGTAACTAGATTAGAAAAATATGGTGAACATATAAATGATCATCAAATTCAAAATAATGAAGCTTTTGGATCAAATGGTTATGTATTACCAGTATTTGAAATGGATGAATTAAAAGATGCTATTATCAAAATACAAACTGGTAAAGATAATTTAAAAAAATGGGAAAATAAAGATCCATTAGCAATTGTTAATATGATAGACAAATTTATAGAAGAGAATTGGAAGTGATAACATGGATAAAAAGCAACTATTAAAAAAGATAAAATATAGTATGCGAATTTTACCAGATAAAATGTATCTTCAAATATATTATTTTGCACAATTTCATAAATTTATAAATTTTAAAAATCCCAAAACCTATAATGAAAAGTTAAATTGGTTAAAAATTAATGATAGAGATCCAAAATACACAAAAATGGTGGATAAATATGAAGCAAAAGAATATGTAAAAGATATCATTGGAGAAGAATATATTATACCTACTTTAGGTGTATGGGATAATTTTGATGAAATAGATTTTGATAAATTACCAAATCAATTTGTTTTAAAATGTACCCATGATTCAGAGGGATTAGTTATTGTTAAAGATAAAAGTAAATTAAATATTGAAGAAGCTAAGAAAAAAATAGAAAAAGCTATGAAATATAATTTTTTCTATATAGGAAGAGAATATCCATATAAAAATATTAAACCAAGAATTATAGCAGAACAATATATGGAAGATAAAAAATATCATGAACTTCGTGATTATAAGTTTTTTTGTTTTGATGGAGATGTTAAAGCATTATTTATTGCAACTGACAGAGGTATTGGTGAAACAAAGTTTGATTATTATGATATAAATTTTAATCATTTAGATATCATCCAACATTATCCAAATTCAAAGAAAAAAATAGATAAACCCAAAAATTATGATAAGATGATAGAGTTATCAAAAAAACTATCCAAAGGATTAAAACATGTTAGAGTTGATTGGTATGAAGTAAATGGAAAACTATATTTTGGAGAAATGACATTTTATCACTTTAGTGGATTACAACCATTTAATGATGTAAAGTGGGATAATATGTTTGGTGATTGGATAAAGATTTAAAAAAAATAATTGAGGAGATTTGTTATGTTAAAATATTCAATTGTTATGCCTATATATAATACGAGTAAAAAATTAAATAGAAGTATTGGAAGTATCATTAATCAAACATATAAAAATTGGGAGTTGATTGCAATTGATGATGGTTCTACCGATGATTCGTTAGAAATACTGAAAGAGTATTCTAAACAAGATGAAAGAATTAAAGTGTTTTCACAAACTAATCAAGGACCTGGAATAGCAAGAAATAATGGGATAAAAAAATGTACGGGAGATTATATTGCATTTATTGATTCTGATGATTATTATGAATTGGATTTTTTAGAACAAGTAAATGAAAAAAATAAGAATATAAATCAGGATGTTATTTTTATTGGTGATGTTAAAGAATATTCAAATGGAAAAAAATTTGGTGGTTATATTTTTGAAAAATATGAAAAGGTAAATCGTGAAGATTTAATAAGATTACAAATGATGGGAACAATTCCATGGGGAGGAGTTTTAAAAATTGTAAAAAGTAAAATTGTAAGAGAGTGTTCATATTCCAACATAAAAGTTGGTGAAGAATTAATATATAGTATAAGTGTTTTGGAAAAATCACATAATATATCGTTTATAAACAAAGCATTATATCATTATGTTCATAATGAAAAAGGACAACATACACTAGGCGGATTTGATCCATGGAAAGAGGTAGCAATTGAATTAAAAAAATACATAATAGAAAAAGGTGAATATGACAATTATTATAAAGAAATAAACAGTTTGGCTTTAAAAGCATTAACAATATCTTTATATAGATATTCATGTAAATATAACTTTTTTAAAGCTAAAAGAGAATATAAAAAAGCAATAAGAAAATATACCAATGAGTTTGATATTTATGATATAAATTATGAAAAAATTGATAAAACATCTAAGATTATTTTGGCACTAATAAAATGGAAGTTTTATATAATTATTTACTGTGCATCTAAAGTAAAAAAAATAGGAAAGTAAAATGGTGATATATATGGATAATTTTAACTTTATTTTATTAATCATTCCAATAATAGTATTATGTATATTTGCCGACAAGTTTGATAAGAAAGCTTTTTTGTATCTTGCAATAATTTTTTTATCATTAATTGTTGGTTTAAGGGGAATAAATGTTGGTATTGACACTAAACCATATTATAATGCTTTAATAAACAATTTTCCGATAAAGTGGCAATTTGAGGAAATAGGATTCAGATATATATCGTCTTTTCTTATGGGAATATTTGAAAATGCTACAATAGTTATTTTAATATATTCATTTATAACAAATACATTATTATTACTGAGATTCTGGGATTTCAGAAAAAAATGTAGTTTCCCCATTATGATAACTTTGTACTTGTTAATATATTTATTTTATCCTATGAATATAATGAGACAATTTCTTGCTATATCAATTATCATTTATTCCACAAAATTATTGGAAAAAAAGAAATATATTTTGTTTTTGTTAATAATTATTCTTTCAAGTTTAATACATAAAACAGCATTATTATCTCTAGCATTTATATTAATATATTGCTGGAATACTTTAACAAAAAATAAAAAAATATTATTGCTTATTCCAACAGTTCTTGCTTCAAGTGTAAGTTTGATATACATTATTCGTCTTGAAAATGATCATATTATTAACTATTTTTCCGCTAATAATAGTGTTAATAATATAAATATTACATTTATTTATAGAGTTTTTGCTTTTATAATTTCATACATGTTATATAAATCAAACAAAAAAATTGTTTTTAACTGTAAGGAGAAAACGGAAAAAAAAGAAATAAAAAATGATATCGAATTTGATAATGATTTTAAAAATATCAGTTTTATCTATTTTATTGGATTACTATTTTCATCTTCAGGGATGTTCTTCAGTTATATGACTAGGATAGGTTTATATTATTTGTGTTATGAAATTTTATATTGGGGATTTTTAATAAAAAATAGTAAAAATAAAAGTTTTAATTTTGCATTAATAATGATATATGCATTATATGTATTCTTGTTAGAATTGATAAATAACGGAAATGGTATTTTTCCGTATTATATGGTATTAGAGAGGTGAAAATATGAAAAAAAAATTAAGTATAGTTATACCAGTATATAATGTTGAAAAGTTTATAAAAAGGTGTTTGGATTCTATAATAAATCAAAATGAAGATAATTTGGAAATTATATTAGTAGATGATGGCTCTAAAGACAATTCTGTAAAAATATGTGAGGAGTATTCAAAAAAATATAGTTATATAAAAACTTTTCACAAAAAAAATGGTGGTGCTTCATCCGCAAGGAATTATGGAATAAAATACACTACTGGAGATTATATTTGGTTCATTGATAGTGATGATAAAATAGAAAAACAATCATTAAAAAAAATTATGAATATATTTGAAAATAATGAATTTGATGTTATAGTATGTAGTTCAAAAAAAGTGTTTGAAGATGGAACAATAAAAGATGAATGTAGTTATAGTATAAAAACAGGCACTTATACAAGTGAAGAATTTATGAAGGTGTTGAAGAAAAATCCTAATAGCGTAATATTTGCACCACAATACTATATTGTAAAAAAAAGTTTTATAACCAAAAATAACATATTTTTTTATGAAGGAATAATTCATGAAGATGAATTATGGATACCACAATTATTAATTTTTGCAAAAAATATTTATTATAGTAATCTAAATATATATTATCATTATATGTGGAGCGGTTCTGTAATGCATTCTACAAAACTAGAAAAAAGTGGTATAAGTTGCTTAACTGTTGCAAATGAATTATTTAAAATATATGATAATACAAATAGAAAAGACATACAATTTTTAAGAGACAAAGCAGCAAATATTTTTTTACAAGCTATTTGGAAAATTCCAGAATTTTTGAAAAACAAAAAAAATGTTAATAGGACTTTACCTATTAAAAATGCACTATATTTCAAAACTAGAATAAAAGCAATTTTATATTTTCTTTCACCCAAATTTTATTTATTTATTCACTCAAAAAAAAAAATAAATACAGAAACAGATAAAGTAGGTATAATAACAATAATAGATAAAGGAAATTTTGGAAATAGATTACAAAACTATGCTTTATCTTATTATTGCAACAATATATTAAAAATAGACACATATACATTAGAAAATTATGATTATTTAAATAATAGAAAATTTTTAGTATTAAGAATTTGCAAACATATTATTAAAAATATAAAGTCTACTAAAAAAGGTGGAGATAGCATAGATAAATCTAGATTTTTTATGTTATTTGATAAAAATATCAAATATTATGAAAAAGTAATAAATGCATATACAAAATTGGATAAATTTAAATATATAATAGTAGGTTCTGATCAGGTTTGGAATCCAAATTTTAGGAGATTAAGAGATGTAGATGTATTGAAATATGCAAAAAATAGTAAAAGAATATCCTACGCCGCATCTTTTGGAGTAGAAAAAATAGAAAAAAAATATGAAAAAAGAATTATTGATGATATATCTAGATTTGACAATTTATCGGTTCGTGAAGATTCTGGTAAAAGAATTATTCAAAATGTTATTAATACAAGCGTAGAAGTACTTATAGATCCAACTATGTTATTATCTAGTGAAGAATGGGATAAAGTAGCAAGCCAACCTATAAAGGTTCCTAATAAAAAATATATTCTATGCTATTTTTTGGGAGATAATAATGGTAAAAGAAAGGCTGATATTGATAGAGTTGCAAGAGAGAATAATTACGAAATAGTTGATATAATTAATAAATATGAAAAATATTATAATTGTGGTCCAGGTGAATTTATTTGGTTAGTAAAGAATGCTTCATTAGTTTGCACAGATTCTTTTCATGCTTCTGTCTTCTCAATAATTTATAATGTTTCCTTTATAGTTTATGATAGAGAACAACAAAAAATGAAAAATATGAGTAGTAGAATTAACACATTACTTACTAAATTTAAGTTGGAATCCAGAAAATATAATGGAATTCAAATAAAGAAAGAACAACTATCGCATGATTATACTGATTCATATAAGATATTAGAACAGGAAAAAGAAATAAGTAGTAAATTTTTAAAAAAAGCTTTAAATATAGAAAATGAAAAATAATTACATATAAGGTGGTGTTAAAATGAATGTTGGTAATCAAAGAAAAATGGGTGCAATTTTATCATATGTCTCAATTGTTATGAGCACCATTGTTGGACTGTTATATACACCATTTCTTGTTCGAATGCTTGGTCAAAGTGAGTATGGATTATATTCACTTGTTTCATCCATTATAGGTTATTTAACAATAATGGATTTTGGTTTTGGTAATGCTATTATTGTTTATACATCTAAGTATAGAGCACAAGAACAATTTGATGATGAAAAAAAATTACATGGAATGTTTAATCTTGTTTTTAAGATTATAGGTGTTATTGCAGCAATACTAGGATTAATATTATATTTTAATGTTGATAATATTTTTCAAAGTAAAATGACAGATATTGAATTACATAAAATGAGAATAATGATGTTAATTTTATCATTCAATTTATTCTTAACTTTTTATTTTGCAATTTATCAATCAATTATTACAGCATATGAGAAATTTACTTTTCAAAAAATTATTGCAATAGTACATACGTTACTAAAACCATTAATAATGCTTCCACTTTTATTTTTGGGATATAAATCTATTGCATTATGTGTTGTAATAACTATAACAAATTTTATCACTTTAATGTCGAATTATATATATTGTAAAAGAAAATTATATATTAGTACTAAATTTTTGGGATTTGATAAAAAAATATTCAAAATTATTTCAATTTATTCAATATGGATTTTTTTAGGTGTAATTGTTGACAAAATAAATTGGTCTTTGGATAATTTTATTTTGGGTGCGGTTTCAGGTACTGCTGCTGTTTCAGTTTATTCTATTGGAGCAACAATTAATAATTTATTTATAAATCTATCTACAGCTGTAAGTGGTGTTTTGCTACCAAAGGTTTCTAAAATGATAGCAAAAAATGCAAGTGATGAAGAATTAACGAACGAATTTATTAAGGTTGGGAGAATTCAGTTTTTGATTATCTTTTTAATGGTAAGTGGTTTAATTATTGTTGGTAAAGAATTTTTTAATTTTTGGGTAGGATCAGGTTTTGATGATGCATATTATGTTTGCTTATTTTTAATAATACCTGTATCAATACCTCTAATTCAAAATTTAGGTATAAGTATTCGTCAAGCAAAAAATAAACATAAATTTTCATCAATTGCAAAATTTTGTGTAGCATTAATAAATTTGTTAATTTCTATACCATTGTCAAAGAAATATGGAGCAATTGGTGCATCTGCAGGAACATGTATAGGTTTAATAGTTTCCAGTGCAATTCAGAATATATATTATCATAAAGTTATAAAAATAAATATTATTAAGTTTTGGAAAAATATACTGTTAATGACTATTCCATTTATCATACCATGGTCAATTATATTATTAATAAAACATTATACAAATATAAATGGAATTTTAAATGTTATTATCTATGGTGGATTATTTACAGTTATGTATTGTGTTACAGCATATTTATTTAGTATGAATAAGTATGAAAAAGATTTTATTAAAGTATTTGTAAATAAAATATTGATAAGGAGAAATAAAAAATGATTAGAATAAGTAAACCATTTTTATCAGAGAATAATAATAGAATAAGATGTAATTGTGACATTTATTTTAATAAGGAAAAGAAAACATTATGGTTTGAAGTTGATAAAAAGTATGCAGATTATTTATGTGTTGAAAGGGGAGATGCATATTTAATAGGTATTTTACATTATGCAATGTCAAAAAAAATGGATATTGTCTGTGATGTACCAATAACGGAAGAATTATTATATAATATTAATAAAATTCTTATTCCAAGTTTGACAAAATATGCTAAAACATTATATAAGATAACAATTACTGCAGAAATAGCAAAACCATTGATGAAAGGTCAGCATAATGGAACTGGATGCTCTTGTGGAATTGATTCTTTTTCAGCAATATTTAATCATATGAATACTGAATATAAGAATATGGATGTAACGCATGTATGCATTAACAATGTAGGTGCATTTAATGAATGTTATAGTAAATATGGAATAGAAAAAGTTAAGAATGAAAGATATCAAAAAACAAAAGAAGTAGCAAAATTTTTAAAATTAGAGTTGATTGAAACTGATTCCAATTATCAAAGTATTATCTGTGAAAATCATCTAATGACACACACATATTCAAGTGTTTTTGCTATATATATGTTACAAAAATTTTGGAGAAATTATTATTATGCATCATCAGGATTAGACTATTCTCACTTTAATATTGTAGATAATGACATTGATGATTGTTCACATTATGAATTATTATCGTTGCAATGTTTTAGTATACCTGGATTAAAAATATATTCTGAAGGTGGAGAAAAGACAAGGCTTGAAAAGACGAAAGAAATCGTTGACTATCAACCAGCTCAGAAATATTTGCATGTATGTTTAGAAAAATCAACTAATTGTAACATATGCTCAAAATGTATGCGAACATTAGTAACTTTAGATGCTTTAGGAAAATTAGATAATTTTAGTAGTGTTTTTGATATTAATTATTATAAGAATAATAAAATTATTTATTATAAATGGTTATATGAACAGCATTTTATGAAAAATATAATAAATGAACCTGTATTTAAAATCTTTAAAAAAGAGAATAAATTTAGAGGAAAAATATTAATATATATTCCATTTATTTATATAAAATGTAAGATTATTCTTTTTACAAAGCATATAAAAAATAAAATACCACAAACTACTAAAAATAAAAAAAAGAAAATTGTTGGTAAACATAGTTAAAATGAGGGAAAGATGGAAGAGATTGTTTCAAAAAATAAATGTACTGGATGTACTGCATGTATGAATGTATGCCCTAAAAATGCTATTAGCATGGTGACTGATAAATGTGGTTTTAAGTATCCAATCATTGATGAAAAAAAATGTATCGATTGTGGTTTATGTAAAAAAACATGCCCCATATTAAATAAAAAAAATAATTTATCAATTAATAAATGTTATGCAGCATATTCCAAAAATGATGAATATAGTATTCATTCTTCATCAGGTGGTATTTTTCCAATAATTGCAAATTATATACTGGATAATAATGGAATTGTAATTGGAGCAGCATTTGATAAGAAAATGAATTTGAATCATGTTGCAATTACGAAAAAAAAAGAAATTGACAAATTAAGGGGCTCAAAATATTTACAAAGTGATTTAGGAGATATTTTTAAATATGTAAAAGAAAATTTGAAAACAAAAAAAATATTATTTGTTGGTACACCGTGTCAAATTGCTGGATTAAAAGCATATATAAAAAATGATTATGATAATTTAATATGTATTGATTTAATATGTCATGGTGTTCCATCTCCAAAATTATTCCAGAAATATCTAAAGGAATTGGAAGAAAAAAGCAATTATAAGGTAATTGATTATATTTTTAGAGATAAAGTTACAGGATGGAGTAATTATTCAAATACTATTGTATTTGAAAACGAAAAAAAATCTCAAATTTATAAACAAAATGATTATATGAATTTGTTTTTATCAAATATTTCATTAAGAGATAGTTGTGGTAATTGTAATTTTAAATTAGGAAATAAATATTCAGATATTACCTTAGGAGATTTTTGGGGCATAAGTAAATATTATCCAGAAATGTCTAGTAAAAATGGTGTTTCATCTATCATTATCAATAATGACAAAGGTTTATTATTATTTGATAAAATAAAAAATGAATTATTATTTTGTGATTGCAAAATAGAAGAAATAATTTCAGGAAATCCCTCTCTTATCAAGTCAAGTAAAACGGATAAAAATCGAGAAGATTTTTTTAATGAAATGAGTGAAAAAAATATTCATTATCTTGCACATAAATATAAAAAGAAGGAGAGTTTAAGTTTTTACCTAAAAAAGATAATAAAAAAAATTATTGGAAGATAACAAAAAATCTAATTTATAATCCCCATCTAAGTAATGTGTAATAATATTTATAATTACCATAATCTTTATAAGGGGTTAGTATAGAAAAATAATATACAAATATCCTAAATAATGATAAAATAAACAAATGTTTGAAGGAGAAACATTATGGATTCAGAAACAGCTTTAGCTATACTATTACAAAATATTAAAAATAATAAAGATTTAGGAAAACCTGAAAATAGATGGATTCTACATAGTATATATGTTGGACTTGCTGTAAGAAGAATCGCCCATGAATTAAATCTTGATGAAGATTATGCCTTAACTATTGGTTATTTGCATGATATAGGTAGAATAATAAATCATAATAATCATCCTATAGAAGGATATTTATATTTAGATAATTTAGGTTATCCTGATATAGCAAGATATTCAATAACTCATTCATTTATTAACAATGTTATCTTTAATACTGCAGGTGGTGGTCCCAAAGATAAAGAAAGTTTTAATTTTATAAATAATTATTTAAATAGTATTGAATTAAATATTTATGATAATATTATCCAATTATGTGATTTATTTTGTTTAGAAAGTGGCTTTACTACTTTTGAAAAAAGAATTCTAGATATTAGTACAAGAAAAGGAATATATGATAATTCTAGTGAACATTTTAAAAATATCATGAATTTAAAAAATAAAATAGAAACAATGATGGGTAAAGAAATATATAGTTTATTTAAAGAAATAAGAAAAGAAGATTTAGATAGCATAAATGATGATTATGAAAAATTATTAAAGATGTTTAAAACAAAAGAAAAAATATTAACAAATAAATTATAAGTAATTTGTAATATTATTACTATATAAGAGATATTTTTTATAAAAGTTAACTTTAATTAGTTAATTTTTTTAATTATTTAGAAAATATTTAAAATAATATGATACAATATAAAAGTATATATTAAAAAAATTAGAGGTCTATATGAAATATCCCAAATTATTAGAAAAAAATGATGATATAGGTATAACGGCTTTATCAAGTGGAGCTAGTGACTCGGTTGAAACAATGAAAGAAGCTATTAAAAACTTAGAAAAATATTTTAATGTTTATGCTACCCAAAATGTTTATGGAAGTTATATTGTAAGTTCCACTACCCAAGAAAGAGTAAAAGAATTAAATGAATTAATTCAAAAAAAAGTTAAATTAATTTTACTTGCAAGAGGTGGAGATTATCTATATGAAATATTAGATTATTTGGATTTTGATTTAATAAAGAAAAGTAATATATGGTTTGAAGGAGCATCAGATGCTACAGGACTTTTATATATTTTAACAACTAAATATGATATCGCAACAATCTATGGAAAAAATGCTAAAAGATTTAGTAAATTAACCAATGATAATCAAATAAATATTAATTTATTACAAAATAATTTAATTAAACAAACAAATTTTAAAGATCGAGATGTTTTATCTGTTAACGGTAATTTTACTGATACTGGTATTATTATTGGAGGATGTTTTGATTCAATAAAAAATATTATTGGAACAAAGTTTGATAATACCAAAAAATTTATTGAAAAATATAAAGACAAAAAAATAATTTGGTATTTTGATATTTTTGCTATGAATTCTTTAGATGTTTATTTATCTCTTTTACAACTTAAATATGCTGGATGGTTTAAATATAGTGATACTTTTATCTTTGGAAGTATAATGTTTGAAACAATATATGGTAATATAACCTATGAAGATGCTATTAAAAAAGCTTTAAGTGATAAAAAGAATATTATTTTAAATGCCAATATTGGTCATATTGATCCCGTAAATATTATTATTAATGGAAGTTTAGCTAAAATAAAATATGATAATGGAAATTATGAATTAATAGAGGAATTTATTGATTCACAAAATTAAAGAAAGGATTTATTTATGAAATGTTTAGTATTAGCAGCCGGTTATGCTACAAGATTATATCCGTTAACCAAGAATTTCCCTAAACCATTACTAAAGGTAGGAGATAAAACAATCTTAGATAATTTATTAGATGATATTGATAAAACAAAAAAGATAAATGAATATATAATTATTTCTAACCATAAGTTTATTAATCATTTTAATGAGTGGAAAAATAATAAAAAATTAAATAGTAAAATAACTATTATTGATGATGGTACAACATCTAACGAAACAAGATTAGGTGCTGTAGCTGATATTAGTCTTGCTATTAATAAATTAAAAATAGATGAAGAATTAATGGTTATTGCAGGAGATAATATCCTAGATTTTTCTTTAAGTAATTTTATTGATTATTATTATGAAAAGAAGTCAACTGTCATCATGAGATATTTCGAAGAAAATAAAGAAAAGATAAAAAAATCAGCATGTCTTTTAATTGATTCGGATGACTTAGTTTTAAATATGGAAGAAAAACCGAATAATCCTAAATCCAATTGGTGCTGCCCACCATTTTATATTTATTCTAAAGATGATGTAAAAGAAGTAGATAAAGCCATTAAAGATGGTTGTAAAATAGATGCTCCAGGATCATTTATTTCTTATTTACATAATAAGAAAAAAGTTTATGCTTATAAAATGCCTGGTAAACGTTATGATATTGGTACATTAGAAAACTATGAAGATATATGTAAAAAAATTAAGGAGATGAAAAATATATGAAAATAGCCGTAGCTGGAACAGGATATGTGGGTTTATCCCTTGCTACATTATTAAGTACAAAAAATGAAGTAGTAGCTCTAGATATTATCGAAGAGAAAGTAAATAAAATAAATAATAGGATAAGTCCTATAAGTGATGAATACATTGAGAAATATTTTAAAGAAAAAAAATTAAATCTTAAAGCAACATTAGATTATCATGAAGCTTTTAAAGATGCTAAATATATAATTATTTCAACACCAACCAATTATGATCCAGAAAAAGATTATTTTGATACATCAAGTGTTGAAGATATAATAAAAAAAGTTAAGAAAATGAATCTTGATACCACAATGGTAGTTAAATCAACCGTGCCAGTAGGTTTCATTAATAGTATGAAAGAAAAATATAAAATAGATAATATTTTCTTTTCTCCAGAATTCCTAAGAGAAGGAAAAGCTTTATATGATAACTTATATCCATCAAGAATTATTGTTGGTGAAAAAAGTGATCGTGCTATAGTTTTTGCTAATCTATTAAAAGATGCCTCTTTAAAAGAAGATGTTCCAATTAAATATATGGATTCCACCGAAGCCGAAGCTGTAAAACTATTTGCCAATACTTATTTAGCGCTTCGTGTTGCTTATTTTAATGAATTAGATACTTACGCTGAAGTAAAAAATCTTAATACCAAAGATATTATTGAAGGTGTATGCCTAGATCCAAGAATAGGAGATTTCTATAATAATCCATCCTTTGGTTTTGGAGGATATTGTCTTCCTAAAGATACGAAACAATTAAAAGCTAATTATAAAGATGTTCCTGAAAATATCATTAGTGCAATTGTAGAAGCCAATAGAACAAGAAAAGATCATATTGCTAACATGATAATAACTAAAAAACCAAAGATTGTCGGAGTATACCGTTTAACTATGAAAACTGGTTCTGATAATTTTAGAGCAAGCGCTATTCAAGGAGTTATGAAAAGAATTAAAGCTAAAGGTATTGAAGTAGTAGTATATGAACCAACTCTAAAAGAAGATGATTTCTATAATAGTAGAGTTATTAAAGATTTAAATGAATTTAAAAAGATATCTGATGTTATTATTGTTAATCGATTAGATGATAATATTAAAGATGTCATGGATAAAATATATACAAGAGATTTATTTGTAAGAGATTAATCTCTTTTTTAATTTATAGGAATAAAAATTATGAAAATCACGGAATGAAATTGACAAAAATCACGGAATATGTTATTATTATAATAGTTTAAAATGCAAATAAAGAAAGGATAAATATAATGAAAATAGAAAATTACAAAAGAAGAATTATTGATGATAAAATTGAAAGATACTTAAAAATCTTTGGGGCTATAAGTATAGAAGGACCAAAATATTGTGGTAAAACATGGGCAGGAAGATATCATTCTAATAGTGAAATATTACTACATAAGACAACAGGTGAATCATCAAATAATGTTGAACTTGCTAAAATATCTCCAGAAATTGTATTAGAAGGGGATAAACCAAGACTAATAGATGAATGGCAAGAAGCAACTAATCTTTGGGATGAAATTAGAATTGATATTGATAAAAAAGGATTAAAAGGACAATATGTATTAACTGGATCTTCAACACCAAATAGAAAGGGAATTTCTCATAGTGGTGCTGGTAGATTTGGTAAAATCTATCTTAGAACAATGAGTTTATATGAATCAGGAGACTCTAGTGGTGATATTTCCTTACAAGATTTATGTAACAATAAGATGACAAATAAATTAACTGGAGATGTTGATTTAAGATTCCTTGCCAAATTAATAATTAGAGGTGGATGGCCTGCAAATCTTAACTATACATCAAGTGAAGCAAGTGAAGCAGTAACAGAATATATTAATTTAATTATCGATGATGATCTTAATAGATTAGATGGAATAAATCGAGATAAACATAAAGTGAGATTACTATTAAAATCACTTGCAAGAAATGAAAGTACGACAGTATCTAATATGACATTAAAAAAAGATATAAGTGAAAAAGATAATGAAGACATTGATATTGACACGGTTGCTTCCTATCTTGATGCTATAAATAGACTATATTTATTAGATAATGATGAACCATTTTCTTCAAATATTCGTTCATCTATAAGAGTAAAACAATCGGAAAAAAGACATTTTGCTGATCCTTCTCTTGCATGTGCTATGTTAAATATCAATGATGAAAATAAACTAATTAATGATTTAAATACCTTTGGTTTTTTATTTGAAGCATTAGTTGAAAGAGATTTAAAAATATATGCCGATAGTTTTAATGCTAAATGTTATCATTATCAAGATTATCAAGAAAGAGAAATAGATAGTGTTATTGAATTAGAAGATGGTAATTGGTGTGCTTTTGAAATTAAATTAGGAGCCAATCAAATAGATGCTGCAGCTAAAAATTTATTAAAAATCAAAGAACAGATTGCTAAAGAAAATGGAAAAGTTCCATCAGTGCTATGCGTTATTTCTGGTTTATCAAATGCTGCATATCAAAGACCAGATGGAGTATATGTAGTGCCAATAACATCATTAAAAAATTAATATTACTTTTTTTGTTGCAGTATGATAGAATAATTTTATGAGGTGTGTAGTGAAAAACTTATTTAAAGAAATTAATTTAAAAAGATTCTTATTTTATTTAATATCATTATTATTTTTAGAAACATTGTTTGCTATTTTTTTATCAAGTACTATTGATTTAGAAAGTATCATTAATATCTTTTTATCAAGTGTTATATCATCAAGTATCCTAAGTATTATAACTGGATTATTTAAAGATAAAGGAAACAATGTTATATCACTAATTATTTTATTTATCATTGGAGTATTATTCTCTATAGAATTAGTCTTTTATAATACTTTTCAAACATTCTTTTCTTTTTCCATATTAGGATTATCTGATCAATTAACAAGTTTTATGAATGAAACACTAACCGCCATTAAAGATAATATTCTTTATATTTTAGTATTCTTTATACCATTTATTATTTATTTAATCTTTAAAAAGAAATTTAATTTACCAAAGAATAATACCCCAAATATTATCTTTCATGTTATAATTTTATGTTTATCATTAAGTCTATATTTAGGTCATATTCTTTTAACAAAAGGTGTTAATAATGGAAGTTACTATTTATATCATGATACGAATAATATTTCTCTTAACATGTCAAAGTTTGGTGTTATTAATTCATATTTAATTGATATTAAAAGAACCATCTTTGGTTTTGATGAAGGGATAACTCTAGTAAATAATGAAATAGAAAAGCAAGAAGAAAAAGAAGAGATTAAAGAAATTGTTTATGAGGATAACACTTTGAATATAAATTTTGATAAATCTACAGGTAACAATGATATTAAAACTATTAATAATTATATGAAAAATACTAGTGGTTCTAAACAAAATGAATATACTGGAAAATATTCTGGTTATAATTTAATTTACATTGTAGCTGAAAGTTTTTCAGAAATAGGTGTTAGTGAAGAGTTAACACCAACCCTTTATAAGTTGACACACACAGGACTCACATTTGACAAATACTATACACCAAATACCTTATCAACTATTGGTGGAGAATTTCAAGCATTAACGGGATTATACCCTGATTCATCAATTCTTAGTAAGTGGCGAAAAGGGACAAATTATTTTCCATATGGACTTGGAACTATCTTTAAAAATTTAGGTTATAAAACATATGCATATCATAATAACTGGTATGGTTTCCAAGATCGTCATAAATATTTAAAATCTCAAGGATTTACAAATTACATAGGATGCTATAATGGAATGGAAAAAAGAATGAATTGTAAAGCATGGCCCCAAAGTGATTTAGAAATGATGAAAGCTACTATGAAAGACTATATTAATAGTGAAGAACCATTTCTTGCATATTATATGACTGTATCAGGTCACTTCCAATATAATTTTAGTGATAACAGTATGGCGTATAAAAATCGTAAACTAGTAAATAATCTTAATGTATCCACTGCTGCTAAAGCATATGTAGCAACGCAAATAGAACTTGATCGAGCTCTTGAATATGTTGTTAAGACACTAGAAGAAAATAATAAACTTGATAATACTGTTATTGTTTTACTAGCAGATCACTATCCATATAAATTAGATCTAAAATCTATTAATTCATTATCAAGTTATCAAAGAGATAATTTAATTGAAGTAAATCATAATAATCTAATTCTTTGGAATAATAATGAAACTGATACTCATATATCAAAACCATGTATGTCAAGTGATGTACTTCCCACTGTCTATAATTTATTTGGGGTTAAGTATGATTCAAGACTACTTACTGGAAGAGATATCCTATCAACTAGTGATGGATTAGTAATTTTTAATAATCATAGTTGGATTACTGATAAAGGAGTATATCATGCTAATACCAAAAAGTTTGATGGTGAGGAAGATGCTGATTACGTTACTAATATCAATAATTTAGTAAAAAATAGATTAAGCGTTAGCAAAATGATTCTAAAAAATGATTATTATAAATATTTATTAAAATAAAAACACCAATAGGTGTTTTTTGCTATCTTATAAAGATTTGATTAATTCTTCTACATCATTAATAGGCATATCAATAATTTCAGCTATTTCATTTGATGTCATATTCTTTTTTAACATATTGGAAATAACAATTTTTTGATTTTCTTTAATTCCTTGCTCGATACCTTGCTCAATACCTCGCTCAATACCTTGTTCAATACCTTGTTCAATACCTTGTTCAATTCCTTCTTTGATACCTTCTTTAATGCCATCTTCAATACCTTTTTGATGTCCATATTGGTAACCTTTATCAAAACCTACTTTTTGATGGTATTGCATATCAAGTCTTGTAATCTCTTCATTACTTAAATAAAGTGGCATTCTTTCTCTTCCTGCTATTTCTTCGGCATTCTTAATTACTTTCTTCATAAATTCATCATCCTTATAAATATCATCTTTTTCTTCTTCGTCACCACAAATTAGAAAATATAAAAGTTTAACAAGTTTGTTTTCACTTTTTATGACTTCATTATAATTCAACTTACTTAAATAATCAAGGGATATATGAAATCTTCTAAAAAATCCATTATCATCTAAATTATATTTTTTATCTTTTAAAACTACTTCATATACATAATCACCCTTATGAAAGTAATCATAGTCCTCAATCAAGATTTGAATAATACCTTTGCTACCTAGATAATCTTTACTAGACCTAATTTGACCAAGATACAACTGACTAACATAAGTATTCATCTGGGCATCTCTGTATGGTCCATAGGAATAATTAATTTCTACATTAATGATATCTTCATCAGTACTATAAACAATATCTGCTTCTGTATCAATGGTTAATGCATTAATTCCTATTTCAGTAAAATAAGGAGTTAAATTATCATATATATCATGAAAATCAACTTGTAATACTTCACTAATTAATCTTGCTGATAATTCTTTACCTAATATTTCATCTTTAAAGATTTTCTTTGCTATATTATCTCTCATTAAGTAGTGTTCTTTTTTACTCATAATATCACCCCCTTTCAGGGGTTGTTATATTATCATAATGTTTTGTCGAAAATTGTCGAATTTTGTCGAACAATGAAAAAAATATATATTTTTTATCTAAAATAATTTATAATATAAGATATAAGAGGTAATTATGAAACTATTTGTAACTGATTATGATGAAACATTATATATATCTGATGAAGAAATAAGAGAAAATATAAAGAAAATAAAAAAACTTCAAGAAAATGATTTCTTATTTGTTATTGCCACTGGTAGAAGTTTTCCATCTATTAAAAATCAAACTAAATTATTTAAAATACCATATGATTATTTAATAACATCAGATGGTTCTATTATCTACGATAAAGATGATAATATTGTTAAAATGTTTGATATTGATAAGGACTCAGTAACCTTAATGAAAAACTTTTATGGAAAGTTAAACTATGAAGAAATTCAATTTTCTTATAAAGAAGGATATCAAAATATCTATGATGAAGAAAATACTCTTTTAGGAATTAATATTTGTATGAGTAACCGAATTTATAATGAAAAATTAGAGAAAAACTTCTTAAAATTAAAAAGAAAATATCCTAAATATAATTTTCTTGCATATCGTCATACTAATTATTCTTATCTTTGCATTAAACCTCGTAATGTTAATAAATCATATGCAATTAATTATTTAAAAGATTTATATGATATTAAGAAAAAAGAGGTCTATGTAATAGGAGATTCTAGTAATGATATCGAAATGATACATGATTTTAAGGGAGCGGCTATGACCAGCGCTTATCCCGATGTTTTAAAAATTACTAAAAAAAGATTTAAAAAAGTATCTGATTATATTGATAGTATAATATAATGATTAAAGAATAGAAAGGTGTGATTAGATGAAAAAATTATTATTTTTATTAATTATTATTCCTTTAAATGTCTTAG
The DNA here is from genome assembly GCA_947165365.1 of uncultured Clostridia bacterium. Classification (GTDB taxonomy): domain Bacteria; phylum Bacillota_I; class Bacilli_A; order RF39; family UBA660; genus RUG12783. The sequence continues at coordinate 20,908 of CAMVAF010000018.1, forward strand.
GATTAACATATCCCGAATTAAATTCCCAAATTGCTTTAATTTATGATAATACTGATAATAAAATATTATATGAAAAAGAAGCTGATAAACAAACTTACTTTGCATCAATTACCAAGATTGCTACAGTAATGACCGCTATTGAAAATATTAAAGATTTAAATGAAGAGATTACGATTACTAGTAAAATGATGAATACCGTAGATCCAGAAGCTAGTGTAGCCGGTCTAAAAGTAGGGGATAAAGTAACTTATCTTGATTTACTTTATGCATCCCTTGTTCCAAGTGGTGCTGATGCTACTAACTCACTAGCGATAAAACTTGCAGGTTCCTTGGATAACTATGTCAAAATGATGAATGATTTTGCCAAAAAAATAAATCTTACCGAAACTCATTTTACAACAGTATCAGGACTTGATGCTGAAAATCATTATAGTACTGCCAATGATATTTTAAAATTACTTAAATATGCTTTATCTAATGAAACATTTAAAACTATTTTTACAACCAAGAAATATACTTTATCTAATAATTTAAAAATAGAATCAACTCTATATTTATATAATAAATATATTAATAAAGATATAACCCCTATAATTGGAAGTAAAACAGGATTTACTAAAAAGGCAGGTTATTGTATTACAAGTACTTCAAATACCAAAGATCATGAAATAATAATTATTCTTTTAGGAGCTCCTAATAACAGAAGCAAAGCATATCATATACAAGATGATTTAAAATTAATTAGTTTTTTAAATGATAATTATGATTATCAAGTATTAATTAAAAAAGATGAAGTTTTAAAAAATATACCTGTATCACTAAGCACTACTGATAATTATGAAATTAAGGAAGAAGAGGACATCAAAAAATTCTTACCAGATGATTATGATAAAGAAAAAATAAAATATGTTTATGAAGGAAAAGAAAAATTAAACTTTCTAAATAAAGAAAATGAGGAAATAGGAAAAATAAGTTATTATTATGATAATGAATTAATAACCACAAAACCAGTATACTTAAAAACCAATCTTAAATTAGATTTCTTTAAATTATTAAAAAGATATTTCTATATCCCATTGATTATCGTAATCCTCTTATTCTTCCATAAACATAAAATTAAAATAAAGAAGAGAAAAAGAGGGTGATGAGTAATGTGTGATATTTGTAATTCTAAAGAAACATATGTTAAAGATTATGAACATATTTATGAGTATAAAGGTAAGAAAATTAAATTTACCGCACCAAGAAGATTTTGTTCAAACTGTAATAATCTAGTTTATGATAAAGAATTAGATAATGCTGTAGGATTAAAAGCAATAGATTTATACAATAAAAAATATGGTATTCTAAAAACTAAAATTATTAATTTAAGAAAAAAATATAATCTATCACAAGAATTATTTTCTAAAATAATTGGATGTGATAAAGAAACACTAATAAGTTACGAAAAAGGAACAATTATTCCAAATGATAACCATATATTAATACTTAAAAGTTTAATAGAAAATATATAAAAATAATTATTCACAAATAAGTGGATAATTTTTTTACTATAATGAAATAACTTTCTAACTTTTATGGAATAAGTAGGAGAATGAATTTAAATGAAAAAAATGTCAACAAATATTGATGTAAGTGGACTTGGATGGTATAATTATAACAAAAGTTAAGGATAAAAATGAAAACATAATAAACTTGATTAATTATTTTAAATTCTCATTTTTTATGAAATGGAGGTAAATATGAAAAATGAAATTATATTATTTGAAAATCAAGGTATAAAACTTGAAGTAAACATGAAAGATGAAACAGTATGGCTTACACAAGCACAAATGTCAAAATTATTTAATAGAGATATTGGTGTTATATCAAGACATATAAAGAATGTATTCGAGGAAGAATTAGATGAAAAAAGCAATTTGCAAAAAATGCAAATTGCAAATTCTGATAAACCAATAAATATGTATAGTTTAGATGTAATTATTAGTGTTGGCTATCGAGTTAAATCAAAAAATGGTGTTGCATTTAGAAAATGGGCAAACAAAGTATTAAAAGATTATCTATTAAAAGGATATGCGATTAATAAAAAAAGATTAGATTACCTTGAAAAGACAGTTAAATTAATAGATATTGCAGGAAGAATAGATACTGAATTAAAAGGAAATGAAGCCAAAGAAATAATTAAAGTAATAAATAACTATAAAGATGCCTTAAATTTACTTGATGATTATGACCATAAAAGAATCACTAAACCACAAGGAATTAATGATGATAAGAAAATTACTTATGAAGATTGCATGGATATAGTTAGTAAACTTAAATTTAATAGTGACAGTAATATATTTGCTCTAGAAAGAAATGAAGGACTCAAAGAAATTATTGGAGCAATATATCAATCATTTGATAATAAAGATTTATACCCAACAATAGAAGAAAAAGCTGCTAACTTTTTATATTTAATTACCAAAAATCATACCTTTATTGATGGAAATAAAAGAATTGCTGCAACCTTATTCATTTACTTTTTAAATTTTTATAATATTTTATATAAAGATAATGAACAAGTTATTGATAATAATACCCTTGTTGCAATAACCTTACTTATAGCCCAGTCTAATCCTAAAGAAAAAGATATATTAATAGACTTGGTAATGAATTTCTTAAATAAAAAATAATTATTCACAAATAAGTGGATAATTATTTTTTTAATACATATAATTACTTGGTGATAAAAATTGATAACTGATAGAGAATATTATATACAATCATTAAGAGATCATTTATATTATTTAAGAACTATAAGAGGTTTTTGTATAACGATTGAATTATCTTTCTATAAAAATAATGAAGAATACATTAGTATTGCCGAAGACTTTTCAAGAAAAAGTGAAGAATTATCCAAAGAAGCTATAAGTTATACTGGAGGACTTATAAGTAATGAAGCCTTAAAAAATAATATCTATGTATCAGAATATACTCTTCCTTGTGAAGAATTAACTGAAAAACTCTTTGGTATTTTTATAGATACTACGATAACTAAAGAAGAATTAAACTTTCGCGAAGGAATAAATCAAAATATCAATAGTGAATTAATTAATAATATTAAAATATTAAATAATAAAGCCTTAACTTTTGCTAAAAACTTTAAAATATTTTGTAATGATATTAAAGAAAAATTAGATTCTAATAAATTATTTTCATTTTCCTATATTGATTTCTTTAGTTATCTCTTTGATGAAGTAGATACATACACCGAAGACTTAGAAAGAATTATTGCTATGGAAAGTTATTCTCCAATATATGCTACAGGTTTTGCTTATAATTTTGCTAATACTCTTTTAAAAACCGCTAAATTTATAAGAGATTGGATTAATCCTTCTAACTCTGATGTCTTTGATCTTGCTAGTTACTATGTTAATGCCTTTAATGAAATAATAGATAAATATTTAAAAAGTGATATTTCTCCAGATAGTCAAGAAGAATTATCAAAAACGATGAAAAATCTTCTTGTAGACTATCAAGACTTTATAAAAAATCTTTTAGAAAGATTAGTAAATTTTGAAATATACTTTATAACACCACCAGTATCTATAGATAATATTTATACCAGTGTTAATTTCTATAAATTTATTATGGATTTAGAAAGTGAGGAAAATAATGCTAAATAATAAAGATATTATAAATCAATCTCTTGTAAATCATATGTATTTTGCATCAAGTATCAGAAGTTTTTGTACAACTATAGGATTAACTTTCTTTAAAAATAATCAAGATTATATAGATAGAGCCATTGCTATTGGAAGAGAAGCTACCGAAATTATTAATCAAGCTTTAGAATATATGGATAAAGAATTAGCAACTGATGTCATAAAAAGTGATACCTATATAACCCCATATAGTATGGATCTAGCATTACTTACCGAAGAATTATTTTCCATAAATCTTGAAATAGCAATTGATAAAGATAAAGAAATATTAAATACTAGAAATAATATTACTATTAATGATAATGTAATGAATAAAATCTATAAATTAAATGAAGATGCAGAAAGATTAATTAATAAATTCTTATCTTTTGTTATTGAAATAAGAGATAAACTAAGTATTGGAGAATTATTCTCCTATATATATCCTGATTACTTTAATTATATGTATGAAGAAATATCTGTTTATCAAAGAGATTTAGCAAGAATAAAGACAAAAGAAGATTATACTAATTTCTATATTAATGAATATAATTATTACTTTAATGAATTATTAAGAAAAACCGGAGAATACTTAAGAGGATTTTTAGATACCACGCACCAAGATGTTTTTGATTTATTATCATATTATATTGATGCTTTTTCTAAATTAATTGAGAAATATTTAAAAAATAAAAATGATTTAACTTTAACTAATGAAACTGAAAGACTTGTATCAAATTACAAAAACTTTATTACTGATATAATAGAAAGACTTTTAAAAAGTGAATTATATTTTATAACACCACCAATTAGTTTAGATAACTTTTTAACAAATATTAATGTATATCTATATATTATAGACTATATAAGAAATGGAAGATAGAGATATCTTTTTTTCTTTAAAAAAATAATTTACTTTAATACTAAAATATGATAAATTATTAAAGTAGGTGAGTTATGGATAATGAAGAAATTGAAATAATTCTAGATGAAGATGAAGAAAAAGAATTAATAGAAAAACAAAATAATAAAAATAAAAAAGAAAATAAGAAAAAGAAATTAACTAAAGGACAAAAGATATTCTTATTATGTAATATCTTTATTATAATAGGGATTATTGCTTTCTATGGATACCGTTTAGTACATTACTATAAAATAGAACACGCTGAACCTGAGAAAATAACTTTAAAAGATAAATTAACAAAGATGGATAACATTGTTTATAAAAATGATGGTTTATATGAAAAAGATCATAAATATTATTTTAAAGGAGCTAATGTCAATAATTATTTATTTTATCAAGGAAGAATATATCGTATTATAAGTATAGATAATGGTATTAAAATAATAAATAATGATATCTTAACTAACCTAGTATGGCAAAAAGAAATAGGAAATTATGAAAAATCAATGATTCATAACTGGTTAAGTAAATATATAGATACCCTAGATACCAAAGATTTATTAGAAACAACTTGGTGTGATAATAAAATAGATATTAATAACTATCAATGTAGTAATACTTATAAAGATAAAATAGGGCTACTATCAACAGAAGAATATTTAAAAGCTGGTGGAAAAAATAGTTATTTAAATAATGGTGATTTTTTTTGGACCATTAATTATGATAATGATGGTAATGCTTATTATATAAATAATGAAGGTAGTATTAACAATATCAATAAAACTGATGATAATTATTTTAGTTATGGAATAAGAGATGTTTTAGTATTAAAAGAAGATGTACCTTATTTAAATGGAGATGGAAGTCTAGAAACACCTTATACCATTAATGAAGACATGAAAGAATTATTGAAAGATAATAATATTATGTCTTATGTAACATATAAAGATTATTTATTTAGAATTATTGGTAAAGATGATAAAGGAACTACGTTAATTTTAGATGAAAACCTAGAAGATGAAAAAAACTATAATGAAATAGATAAATATTTAAATGAATTTAAAAAGAATTTAAATGAAAAAGATCTAGTAGAACAAGATGTTATTACTAATGAATATAACTTTAATAATAATTATGATTATACAAAAGTTACTAAAAAAGAAAAGAAATTAATAAGAATCCCTCATATCGGAGAGATTATGTTTACAAGTGGTAATAACTTTTGGTTAAATACGATATCAGATTCTAAATTAGGATTAATCTATACCATTGATGAAAGTAAAATGTTCTTTGCTGATTTAAAAAATAATAAACATTTAGTAAAACCAATTATTAAATTAAGAAGTGATATAGAAGTATCTGGTGGATTAGGAAGTATTGACATTCCATTAATCATTGAAGATGAGGGGGAATAAAAAATGTGGACTAAAATAAAAAACCTTCATTGGTTAGTTAAATTATTTATCATTATAGATTTTATTATTCTTCTTTGCTTCTTTGTTGTTTATGGTCCTATAGATAAAGCTAAAGTATTTTGGATAACAACTGCCATGGAAACAGCTAATCATAAGTATCTTGCAAATATCTTTTATAGTGAATCCGCTATTAAAGAAGTAATGAATAATAATTACTTGGTTGAAGTAGGAGAAGAAACGGATGCGGAAAGTATCAAAATAGGTGCCGAAGAAAAGATAAATAGTTATACATCAATCTATGAAAAACAAATTCTAGAAAGAGAAGAAAACGACTTATATAAATTAATTCAATTTAAATATAAAGATTTTGATTGTCACTTAATAGCCATATATGATCCTAAAAGAGTAGTAGTTGGTTATAATAAAAAATTAAGTCAGGGTAAAATACTATCAGATATTATAAAAGATCATGGAGCCATATTAGGAATAAATGGTGGAGGATACTTCTGGAGTAATGGAAAACCAAGAGGTTTAGTTGTTCATGATGGAAAAGTAATCTATTCTCAAAATTCTGGAAGTTTTGGAACAGCTGCTATTAATGAAGATGGTGTATTAGTAATTGGTAAATTAAAAGCTAGTGAAGTAAAAACAAAAAAAATAAAAGAAGCTCTAAGTTTTTCCCCAAGTTTAATTGTTAACGGTAAAAGAGCAACAATTAAAGGAACGGGAGGAAGTGGTCAAAACCCAAGAACCGTTATTGCTCAAAGAAAAGATGGTATCATTCTTTTCCTAGTAGTCAACGGATACGGAAGTAAATTATCTTGGAAAGGAAGAGGTGGAGTTTACTTAAATGAATTAATTGAAATACTAGAAAGATATGGCGCTTATAACGCAATCAATATGGATGGTGGATCATCTACAACCATGGTTATCGGTGATAAACTAATAAATGATCCATGTGAACCCCAAAAAAATGGCCAAGATTTTATAAGAAGTGCTTGGTTATTAAAATAAAACTTGCTAAATATATATAAATAATGATATAATCTATTTGGAGATGTGATTATGTGTAATTACCATATTGGAGATAGGTTTATTATACATAGCTATAAACATGATGGAACAATTCACCGTTCATGGGATGAAGCAATCCTTTTGGATGTGAACGATAACTATTTAGTTTTTGGAAACAATCGAACTAAAGTTATTGAAAGTGATGGTCGAAGTTGGCGAACCAAAGAACCAGCAGTAATGTTTTTCTATAAAAAGAAATGGTTTAATATCATAGGTCAACTAAAGAAAAATGGAATATATTATTATTGTAATATGGCAAGTCCTTTTGTAATCGAAGGGAAAACAATTAAATATATTGACTATGATTTAGATTTAAGAGTATTCCCTAATGGAGCTTTTAAAGTATTAGATCGTGGTGAATATAACTATCATAAAAATATCATGGGGTATTGTAATGAAATAGATACAATTTTAAAAAGTGATTTAACTATTCTAATCGATATGGCACGAAATAAAAAAAATCCTTTTAATGCTATGTTAATAAAAAACTATAACAAAGATTATAATGAATTAAAAAAAGTTACTAGAATATAGTAATTTTTTTTGTTATAAAGCATATAAATATATGTAATAAATATGAAAAAAAACAAAATGTGTAAAATTTGTGTAAAGAAAGTTGAAGTAAAAAAATAGCAGTGGTAATATATAACGTGTTGCAAGGGAAAAGGCATTGATAAGTAAATAAAAAAACTTAAAAAAATGTAAAAAAACTTGTTGACAAATAAAACTAAATTTGGTAATATATAACCTGTTGTGCTGAAAAAGCAAACAAAGAAAAATAATATCAAAAAAAACTTAAAAAAAAGTAAAAAAAGTTGTTGACTTAAATTTTACTTTGTGGTATTATTATTCATGTTGCACGGAAGTACAACAAAAGAAAATGTCTAATTAAAAAAAAGTTGAAAAAAAATAAAATTTCTTCTTGACTTTAATTAAGATATTTGATATATTACTTGTGCACCTCGAAAGAGATGTAGAAATGATCTTTGAAAACTGAGCAAAACGTCAATTTTTTGTAGCTAGGATTATAATTAATTGAAATTAAATTTTTAAAATATTTTTTTTGAGAGTTTGATCCTGGCTCAGGATGAACGCTGGCGGCATGCCTAAGACA
>CAMVAF010000019.1 GCA_947165365.1 uncultured Clostridia bacterium
CTATTTCATTGATATTTCTTTGATATTCATATAACATAAATAAACGATTATGATATGAAAAATATCCATTATTTATTTTATCTTCTTCAATAATCATATGATAAAAATAACTTAAGATATTTTTCATAACATCACCTATTTTATTTTATGTTAAATAATAAAGAAAAAGAAGAAATTAATTCTTCTTAACTATGTTGTTGGTGTAAATGTTCCTTCACTATCCCATGTTCCAGTAACTTTGGTAAATTCTGGATGAACTGTATCATGATAAAACATGCCTTCAAAATTGATACCTGAATTAATATTCCAATTATTTATTGCTGAAGCATCAGTAAGCGCAAAATTATCTGAAAACATATATGACATATCTGTTGCACTTAATACATTCCAATTTTCAAGTCCAGAAAGAGTAGTTATGGTTGATGATGATGTGGCATTAAATAAACGAGCAAAATTCTGTACTTTTGATACATCCCAATTTCTTAATGGATAATATGAATTTAAACTTCTATTTTGAAACACCCCTCCCATATTAGTTACATTTGACACATCCCAATTTGCAAAAATGTTTGCATCAAGTATAGGTAAATGTTCATAGTCAGTAAGTAAAAACATATATGACATATCAACTAAACTCATAGTATTCCAATTAGAAAGTCCATTAAAATTTTCAAGATTTGTACATTCATAAAACATACTCGTCATATTAGTTACACTTGATACATTCCAATTTATTAAACCATCTACATTCAATAAATTTGAACAGTATTGAAACGTTGCTTGCATATTATTTACATTCGATGTATTCCAATTTATCAGACCATCTACATTTGTTAAATTTGAACAGTTTTGAAACGTTGAATGCATATTATTTACGCTCGATGTATTCCAGTTTCTTAAGCCGTCAACATTAGATAAATTGGTACATTGATAAAACATAATATTCATATTCTGAACATTTGATGTATTCCAATTTATTAGACCATCTACATTCAATAAATTTAAACAGTTTTGAAACGTTGCTTGCATATTATTTACATTCGATGTATTCCAATTTATCAGACCATCTACATTTGTTAAATTTGAACAGTTTTGAAACGTTGAATGCATATTATTTACACTCGATGTATTCCAATTTATCAGTCCATTAACATTAGTTAAATTGGTACAACCATTAAGCATTGCTACCATATTTGTTACATTTGATACATTCCAATCTAACATAAAATCAATATTAATTAAACTTTGGCAATTCAAAAATAAACCATACATATTACTTACTCTATCAATTAAAAAGTTTTGAGAATCAAACGAATTTAGCCTTCTACAAAAAGCAAATAAACCCAGACTACTCTCTGGAGCATAAATAACATCATCTGCTACTACTATAGCTTTATATGTTCCATTTCCTAATCCATCATCTACAGTATATAATGTTACAGGACCTTCACTTGTTATATCTGTTACATCTATTGTTGTTATTGGATTTTCTGGTACTATTCCATCTTTATGAAATTCAACACTTGTGACATATGCCCTTATTGATGTCCAATTACTATTATTATAAAGATTTGCTAATACATATTGTTTTGCTTCTTCTACCCATATTCCTTCATTGGCTTCCACTCTAACTTTAAAAGATATGGGATTTGTTGCCATTGAATTCCATTCACTGGTTGTTAATACCTCTCTTCCGGCTATCCAATCTCCTCCTGTTTCTCCATATATCAAATTTCCTTCTTCTATTCTTGATACTGTATCACTTATTGCCACATTACTGGAATCAATAAAAGCGGTTATATCGATACTTCCATTTACTCCTGTATCATCTGGTTTTATATATCCTACTAAAATATCTTTATCTTCTTCTACTGTTCCTGTTTCTATTAAATTATAGACATTTGTTGTACTTCCTCTTTCGTTCCAATAATCATTACTTTTACTTCCTAAATCTGTTACAGTTGTTTTAAAACTTATTGGTACTTCTTTATTATTAACTGTATTGTTAACTTCATCTAATGTTACTTTATATTCTATTCCTTTACTATATGTTGTATCTCCAGTAATATTTATTGTAACTGTATCTGAGTTAGTATTATCTAAACTTGTACTACTTGTTGGAAATACATTAGTTAAATTAATAGTATTATCTTCTTGATGATTAAAACTTATTCTTCCTACCTTAACTGTATTAGCAGAACCAGTTCTTGTATAATTAAAAAAGGCATATGTTACTCCAAGTACTGTTATAACCATTAATAATCCTACAATTATTGGTAATATTATTTTCTTTTTATTATTCATCTTTATCACTACTTTCTTTTTTTCACATGAATAAGACATATCTATCTTATCATCTAACATATAATCTAATATTACTAAATTTTAAATAGAAAGTCAATTATTTATGGGTACATTTTTAATATTTCACATAATTTTAAAAAAAGATCTTGCTAGTTTTTAGCAAAATCTTCTAATACTTTACTACGATATTCTAATAGAGGTGATACTGATTTACCTTGAAAGTACGTATATATTATTTTAGCTACATAGTTAGAACAATCTACTTGATAAAGCCATTCTTGATCAAGGGCTTCCTTTGGTACATAACTAAGGTTTGTTGTATAACATCTTGTAAATAAACCTTCTTTATAGGCATCTTCAAATACTTTTATACCTTTAGTAAATAATGTATAAGCGCTCATCATAAAGATTTTTCTTGCACCACGTTTTTTTAGTTCTCTTGCAACATCAATCATTGATTCTCCAGATGCTATCATATCATCAACTATAATGATGTCTTTATCTTTAACATCACGACCAATATATTCGTGTTTTAGTATTGGATTTTTTCCATCTACTACTTTATATAAATCTCTTTGTTTTTCAAAGTGACCTCCAAGTTTACATCCTAACATATTAGCATAAAAATTAGTTCTTTTTATTGCTCCGTTATCAGGTGATACTGCAAGAAGATTATCATTATTGATATCTTCATTTTTGACAAAATTCTCTAAAATAATATTTGTTGGATAAAAATTATCAAAAGAACTTTCTGGTATAGCATTTTGGACATTAGAATCATGGACATCAAAAGTTATAATATTTTTAACTCCTTTATTCATTAGAGTTTGAAGTGCTACTGCACAATCAAGAGATTCTCTCCCTTCTCTTTTGTGTTGTCTTGATGAATATAATAGTGGCATAATAACAGATACACTGCTTGCTTGATTTTTTATAGCTGATAAGCACCTTATAATATCTTGAAAATGATCATCTGGACTTTTATGATTCATATATTCAAACATTTTATATGTTATGGAATGATTTCCAATATCACTTAATATAAATAGTTCTTTCTTTCTAACCGTTTCATTAATAACTATTTTACCTTCTCCATTATTAAACCTAACTTCATTAATAGGAATAATAAAACTATCATTTGTCTTAGTTAAATCCTTTAGATGTTCATTTACTTTTTCACCAAAATCCCTACAATTTTCAAGTACAATAAGTTTTAAATTATCCATTACTACCTCCATTTCAAACTTATAACATAAGATTAGCTTTATCTTTTAAATCTTCAATTAATTTATTTTTAATATCATCAGATATATTTGCTTTTATTAAACAATTAATCATTATCTTTATGATGTCATGTAATGTAAAAGGATAGTTATTAAAAAGAACACACCATTCATTTAAAACATCAATATTTAATGTTGTCATATCAAATGATGCAATATCTATTAAATAATTTTCTTTTACTAAATCATATATAAAATAAGTTTTAAAATCATCAATTAAATTATTTTCTCGAAATCTTGTAATACCAAATTCTAACATTATATTATTTTCTTTAATATCTTTTAGAAATAAATCATCAATATTTGGTAAAGAATAAATAATTCTTTTAGCATTTAAATATATTTCTCTATCAGTATTAGTCATTTTAGAATTAATATTTAATATGTATGGGTAATTATTTTTAATTAATCTATCAAAGATATAAGAATAACTATTTAAATTAGTCATTTTATCTTTTTTAAAATAAATTCCATTAACACCTTTTTGATAATATTTTTCAAATAAATTTAATGTTTTTAAGTTTTCTTCTTTTTCTTTATCACTACTTAATACTAAAACAACATTCATATTATATTGTCTTACATTTATAACATTAAGAATGGTTTCTAGAGTTTTTTCTTCATTTAGTCTTTTATTATATAATGGTAAATCAAGAAATAATTCGGCATATATGACATTATTTTTTTCTAAATTATCTATTAAATCATTAATTGCAAGAGATAGATTTTTACTATTTTTAAGTATTTTAATAGGTAATTTTAAAGAATTTTCGTAATCCATAAGATTTTTCTCTTGCATTTTATCAATAATATCAACTAAATTTTCATCATCCATTAAATAAGCTGCTAAATTAGTGCTTATAGAACTTGTTAAATTAATATGCATATCTACTTTTGGTAGGTCTTTTAATTGCTCAAATAAATTCATAATTTCTCCTTTTGTTTATGATATTATACCTTATTTTATAAAGATTTGCAAATTTATGATTTTAACTCATCTATTATTAATGCATAATTATCACTATTAGTAATACAACTACCAACTGATATGATATCAGCATCCCCCAAGAAATTTCTGTTTTCTAAGTTAATTCCGCCATCAACATTAATTAATATTTTTCTTTTTTCTTTCTTTATTTTATCACGTAATTTTTTTACTTTGGGAATACTTTCCTTAATAAATTCTTGTCCTGGTAAACCTGATTTAACACTCATAACTAATATTAAATCAATATCATCTAGGTATTCATCAAGAAGAGTGATATCTTCATCTGGTTCTAGAGCAAGTCCTACATTAATACCATAAGCATGACATCTTGCGATAACCTTTTTTAAATCATTTTTAATATTAAGATGAAATGTCATACAAAAAACATTAAGGGATGCAAAATCATCAATATATTTTAATGGTTTATTAACCATAAAATGAATATCTAATCTTTTTTGAGTATAGTATGACATCTCTAAAACTTCTTTATATGAATTGCATTTATTTTTTACATATTTTCCATCCATAACATCAACATGAATAAAATCAACATTAGTTTTATCAAGTTTATAAATTACTTTAGGAATAAATTTCTTTTTTACATTTAAGTAAGATACTGATACTTTCATATACTACCTTTTTTTATTTTCACCTTTCTTATATGCGGTCTTTAAAAATGATAAATAATTATCATATCTAGATTGTAATATTAATCCCTTATTTACAGCTTCTTTTACACAGCAATCATTTTCCTTTGTATGCATGCAATCACGATATGGACAAGGAAATCTTTCAAATTCAATAAAGGCATCTCTTATCTCAATTTCCGTCATATTATTAAAATCAAGAGCAGAAAAACCTGGACTATCAAGAACAAAACCACCTAAAAGAGGAAGCATTGATACATGTCTTGTTGTGTGTTTTCCACGAGATAAAGCTTTACTAATTTCTCCTGTTTTAAGAGATAAATTAGCATTTAATTTATTTAATAAAGTTGATTTACCAGCACCAGTTTGTCCAATTAGTACAGTTATTTCATTGTGAAATATTTTTTTTATTTTTTGTATTTCATCATTAAAATAAATAGGATATAACTTATTATAATAATTAATTATTGGTAATAATTTACCATATTCTTCTTTATTCAATAAATCTTTTTTGGTAAAACAAATAATTGGTTTAATATTATTAAATTCTAATTCTACTAATATTTTATCCATTAAATTAGTATCTAATTCTGGTTCTTTTAGGCTTTGAACAATTAATCCTATGGTTACATTGCCAACTCTTGGTCTTACTAGTTCATTTTTTCTTGGTAAAATCTTTTCAATAACCATATTTTTAGGATCTATAATTACTTTATCACCCACTAAAGGAAGTAGTTTCTCCATCTTTAGTTTTCCCCTTATTCCACAGATAACTACTTCCTCCTTTATTTTTATTTCACATTTATCACTTAATATTTTAGTTATGACACCTTCCATAATTCCCCCTTAATCTTCAATAGGTGTTTCTGTACTTGATTTTGCTACTGTAATAGTAATTGTTACACCACTAGCTACTGGAGTACCACTTGCCCTTGATTGGGAGATAATGGCACCATTTTGATATCCATCTTTTTCTTTATATTTAAATTCGACATTTAAATCATATTTTTCAGCAAAACCTTTAATGTCGTCTTCCGTCCATGTACCATCGGTAAAATCAGGATATTTTACAATAATATCAGGAATATATAAAGTAATATTAGTTCCTTTGGCAACTTCTGTTCCAACTTCCAAATCCTGACCAATAATTTCTTGTTCATCATCATATTCTTTTCCTTCAGGTATTTCTTGTTTTTCAATTACAACATTTAGTCCATAATTATTTGTTAATATTGTCTTAACTTCAATATAGTTTTTTCCTACATAATTTTCAATGGTATATGCAACTTTTCCAGTTGATTCATAAAGAGTTATTTCTGTTCCTTTTTTTACTTCTCTACCAATAGATGGACTTGTTTTTACTACTAAGCCTTTTTCAATTTCATCATCGCCAACATATTCAATTTCTGTTTTAACTTCAAATCCTTGTTTTTTTAGAGTCTTTTCAGCTTCAATAACACTCATCTTACTAACATCAGGAATAATGACATTTGGTACTTGCATAACTTTAGGATAAACAAGGAAAATACCAATTAAAACAAGAATAATTAAAATAAATATACCAGATAAAACCCATAAAACTACATTTGTTTTTGAATCATCATCTGTAGGGTCTTCTTCTTTATTTTTTTCTTTTTCTTCTTGCAAAATATCTTTTTTATCAATATCCCCTTCATGTTCTGGATATTTAAAACCAAGTCTTGGTTCACTTTTTCTTGATGGTGATAGAACGGTCTCTAAGTCATCATGCATTTCTTTAGCTGATGCATAACGATTTTTGGGATTTTTTGCAGTTGCTTTTAAAACAACATTTTCAAGTGATTGAGGAATTTCTGGATTTATTTCTCTAACACTAGGTATATCATCTTTAATCTGTTTAAAAGCAATTTCAACAGCATTTTCACCTTTAAAAGGTAGAGTTCCTGTTAATAATTCAAATAGCATAATACCAAGAGAATAAATATCACTTTTAACAGTTGCCCCTTTTCCACTTGCTTGTTCTGGTGGTAGATAATGAACACTTCCCATAACAGAATTTGTTTGTGTAAGTTGTGTATTATTAAGAGCCATCGCAATACCAAAATCAGTTATTTTAACTTCACCATTATCTTGAATCATAATATTTTGTGGTTTTAAATCACGATGAATTATATAACTAGCATGGGCATGATCTACACCATCTGTTAATTGTAACATAATATCAATCGTTTCAGAAAGAGATAAAGCGCCCCTTTTCTTGATTAATTGTTTTAGAGTTTTGCCATTTATATACTCCATAACAATATAGTATGAACCATTATCTTCACCAACATCATACATTTCAACAATATTAGGGTGAGACAAGCTAGAAGCCGCTAAAGCCTCCCTTTGAAATCTTCTTACAAATTTTTCATCACCTGCTAAATCGCCTCTTAAAACTTTAATTGCAACATCTCTATCTAGTATTAAATCATGTGCTAAATAGACATTTGCCATACCACCTTCACCAATCGATTTAATTATTTCATATCGATCATTAATCTTTTGCCCCTTTGTTATCATTTATTTTCACCTTCTTCGTTATTTTTAATTAAATATGCCATTGACATATTATCAAGTCCCCCTCGATTATTGCATTTATGAACAAGTTTAACTAGTTTTTCTTCAATTTCTAAATCACTATTTAAAACCTTTTCTATGCTTTCTTTTTCTAACATATTAGTTACGCCATCACTACATAAGAAGATACCATCAATATCCATATCGCAATCAAAAATGTCAGCTTCAATTGGATCATTTGCCCCAAGTGCTTTCATTAAAACATTTTTTCTTGGATGTTTACTTGCTTCTTCTTTAGTTAATTCACCAGCAGAAACCAATAAATTAACTAATGTATGATCATATGTTATTTTATGAAGAACACCATTTTTTATTATAAATCCACTTGAATCACCAATGTTTGCCATCAAAAGGTATTCACTTGTTAGAAGTGCCATTACAAGAGTTGTTCCCATACCTTTACTTTCTGGATGAGTATCTTGATATTTAAATATCTCACTATTTATCTCATTTATGCAATCGTTAATAAAGATTATTGCATCATCCTTACTCATCTTATAAAATCTTTCATTAAAATGATGAGCAAGATATTTAATGACAATACTACTTGCTACTTCTCCACAAGAATGACCTCCCATGCCATCAGCTACTGCTAAAAGGTAACTATCTTCATTATTTTTTAAAATAATAACACTATCTTCATTGTGGTCTCTAACCTTTCCTGTATCTGTTAAATAAAATGATTTCATTACCTCACCTCTTTTGCACGTAACTGCCCACAAGCAGCGGATACCTTTGTACCAAATTCTCTTCTAATTGTTACGGTTATCTTCTCTTTTTTTAGTATATCATAAAAATTTAAAATTGTCTTCATATCACTTCGTCTAAATCCATTATTTTCTGTTTCATTATAGGGAATTAAGTTAACATAGCAATTAATACCACGAAGTAATTTCGCAAGATGCACCGCATCATCATCATGATCATTAATATCTTTTAACATGATATATTCAAATGTTACACGACGATTTGTTGTTTTTAAATAATCTTTAACCGCTTTAATTAATTTTTCAATATTATATATTTTGTTAATGGGCATAATTTTATTTCTAATTTCATCAGTTGGTGCATGAAGACTAATTGCAAGATTTACCTCTTTTCCAAGTTTCATAAAATCATAGATTCTTGGTATGACACCACATGTTGAAACCGTAATATGACGAGAACCAATATTAATACCCTTATTGTAATTAATAATATCAATAAATTTTACTAAATTCTCAAAATTATCAAATGGTTCTCCAATTCCCATAACAACAACGTGAGTTATCTTTTTTTCTATACTATTATTAACAAGCATAATTTGATAAACCATTTCGCCACTTGTTAAATTACGTACCTTTTTAAGCCTTCCACTTTCACAAAAAGCACAACTCATATTACAACCAACTTGGCTAGAAATACACACGCTTTCTCCATAATCATGATGCATAAGTACAGTTTCAATTAAATTACCATCCATAAGTTTAATTAAAAACTTAGAAACATCTTTATCCTTTTCTTCTTTAATTATTTTCATATCAGGAAAAATAAAATTATCTTCTAGTAATTTAATTAAGTCTTTACTTAAATTTGTCATTAATGAAAATTTTTTAATCTCTTTAACATATAACCAATCCATTATTTGTGATGCACGATATTTTTTTTCGTTATTTTGAATTAAAAAATCTTCTAAATCAGTTATTGTTAAATCATAGATATTTTTCATAAAGTACACCCATATTAATTGTAAAGTGATTTTAACAATTTGTCAATTTTTCTTGATAATTTTCTTTTATTTTGACAAAAAAAGACACAAAGTGTCTATATAATTCTTAAAATATCATTAATTGTTACAAAAATAATTAATCCTAGTAATATAAAGAACCCAATATTATGAATTAAATTTTCCGTTTCTGGTTTTACTGGACTACCTTTAATCTTTTCAATAATTAAGAATAAAATTCTTCCACCATCAAAGGCTGGAAATGGTATTAAATTAACAAAACCAACATTAAGGGATAATAAAGCTAGTAAATAGAATAAATTAGCAGCTCCATTTTCCTTGGTTTGATCAACAACAGTATATATACCAACTGGACCAGATAAATTATTAAGTCCTACTCCACCAGTAAATAATTCTTTAATTGTGATAAACATCTGACGATATAGTGCTCCAAACTTAGTAAATGAATATTTAACAGCAGGTATAAAACCATGTTCAACACTAGTGGCAAATTGAATACCTTGACTATATCCTTTTTCTTTTTGTTCTTCTTCATTAAGTGGTGTAACCTTTATTTTTTCTTCTTTTTCATCTCTTAAAATGGTAAACTCTGTTTCACCTTTACTAATTGTCAAATATAATTGTACATCATCCAATGTTTTAGTAGTTTTACCATTAATCGCAACTATCTTATCATTTTCTTTAAGACCTGCTGTTGCTGCTGGACTATTTTCAATAACACTAGGAATAATTGTTGAAGTACTAGGGCTTCCATTAAATAAACCAATAAAGAATAAAACTACTAAAGCTAAAATAAAGTTATTTCCAGCTCCAAAAAACATTACTAAAAATCTTTGCCAAGCTGGTTTAGACTGAAGTAATCTATCTTTTGGTAATTTTTTATCTTCTTCAGCACCTTCTCCTGCTAAACTACAATAACCTCCTATTGGAATACATCTTATAGAATAGGTTGTTTCTTTACCCTTCCAACTAAATATTTTAGGGCCCATTCCAATAGCAAATTCATAGACATAAATTCCAAATATTTTAGAAAAAATGAAATGTCCAAATTCATGTACTAAAACAATAACCCCTAATATTAAAACAAAATATAATATCGATAAAATCATAAATCCTCCTTTTTTATCTAATAACTAAATATAATACAAATCCTAAAATAACAAATAATGAACTATCTAATCTATCAAGCACTCCACCATGACCAGGTATTAAGTTACTATAATCCTTAATTTTATAATATCTTTTAATGCTCGAAAAGAATAAATCTCCCATTTGAGATATAATAGTCAACATAAAACTTAAAATAATAATTTCTAAAATATTAGTATTTCTAATTACCAATGCATAATATAACGTAGTTCCTATGGTTCCTATAATACTTCCAGATATACTTCCTTCAATGGTTTTATTAGGAGAAATGTTAGGACATAACTTGTGTTTACCAAACAAACTACCACCAATATATGCAAAAGTATCTGTTAAACCAGAAATTAAAAGGCAATATATTACTGTTTTTTCACCAAGCAATCTAACCCTGATAAAAGAATTAAATAATATTCCAATTAAAAATACATCAAATAAAATAGTAATTACTTCTTTAAAATTATATTTTTTGCTATCCTTATTTATGATAATACTAAAAGTGTAAATAAAGAAAATAATTATAATGGCACTCATAGGGTATAAATTTTCAAAAAAGTAATACTTATAATTATAAAGAATTAAATATAATGTAACAAAAAAAGAAATATATTTCATATAACTTGGGATATTTTTTTCTTGCTTTAAAAGTTCATGTAATCCCATCAAACCAATAATGCTGCCAAAAATAGCATAATATTTATCTCCAAGGAGTAATATAGGAATAAATACTAATAACATAATGATAGCACTTATTATCCTTTTTTTCATGTAACCTCCAAACTACATTAATAATTATATACTTTATAAAGAATTATTGCAAGTAATATTGAAAAAAAAGACATTAAGAAGTCTTAATATCCCATTTGTTTATAATGATTTAATAGTTCATTAAAACGATTAAAATGTACTACTTCTCTTTGTCTTAGCCATAATAGTGGTCCCAAAATATCAGGATCATCACATAAATCAATTAAATTTTCATATACGGCACGTGCCTTTTGTTCAGCAGCCAAATCTTCATGAAGATCGGCTATTACATCACCTGTAGTTGATACATAAGTAATAGTAAAAGGTACCCCATTTGCATCCGTTGGATATAAACCTTTATTGTGTTCTGCATAATGTGGGTCAAGTCCTGCTGCTTTTATTTCTTCTATAGTTGCATTAGCCATTAACTGACTAATCATCGTTTGAATCATTTCAACATGTGCTAACTCTTCAGTGCCAATATCAGTAAGTAGTGCTTTTCCAAGATCATCTGGCATAGTATATCTTTGATTTAAGTATCTTAAAGCAGCTGCAAGTTCTCCTTGACTTCCTCCATATTGCGTTACCAAAAGTTTTGCCATTTTTAAATTTTTTGATTTAATATTAATTGGATATTGTAATCTCTTTTCATATGCCCACATAATTATTTCCCCCAAGGCCAATTAGAAACCCAGTTAAAGTTATTGTTATTACTTTCTTCACTTTTGATTCCCAATGGACCATATTTCCTTTCATATTTCATAATTTCATCATTAAGTTTATTACGATACATAATAAATTTATTTAGAGCTTCTGTATCATTTGGATTAACATCTAAATAAAGATTTAAATCATGCATCATAAAACTATCTTCCCCTATTTTAGCGAGCAATTCATCTTTTTCACTAGCAATATTAATTTTCGCTACTTTATAATTTTTATATGGTTTATATTCATCTTTAAAAGCATTACCTTTTAGGTATCCTTCATATGGATCAAATAAATTTAAATTATTATTTTGATTATCATAATTATTAGAATATTCATTAAAAGGCATTATACTTTCCATATCAAAATTATCATAAAAATCGTAATTCATTTATCCTCCTCACAAATTATTTTATGATAATATCCTATCTTGATAAGGAAAGATGCCTATTTATATTCTTTTAATATCTAATATATCACTGATATTTATAATATCTTTATCCATTGTTATTATTTTATCTTTTAAAACATTAGCGATACTTGTATGATACGTTTTATCCTTTGTAATAATATCTATTTTTTTATTAAATATATATCCATTTTCATTTAATAAATCATTTATTTTATCTTGAATACTTATTTCATATACTTCTAAATCATTAATTATTTCCCTATTTATTTTCTTTATATTTTCTTCAATATTGAATGTCTTTTGATTATTATTTTTAGGTTTATTTTTTTTATTAATATATATTCTATTTTTCATTAATCCTCCCATATAATATATGATAAAGTATAATAATTATTATATTGGAAATAATAAGACTATGGAAAAAAATATTAATATTAAGAAAATCATTTTATCATTAGGTATCTTTTTTATTATAAGTTTAATATCAATTTATAGTACTATTCCTATATCAAGTAGTGATTTAGGAAATATCTTTTTAAAACAAATAATATATTATATAATTGGTATTATTGTTTTAATACTTTCTTATAAATATACAGAAGAAATATTTAAATATCATTATTTAATATATATAGGTTTTAATTTTTTATTATTAATATTATTATTTTTAGGAATTAGTATTAATGGAAGTAAGTGTTGGATAATTATAGGATCAATTAGTTTTCAACCAAGTGAATTTATGAAATTATCACTTATTCTTACAGAATCACATTTATTATATAAATATCGTCATAAAAGAAGTATGAAAAATGATTTTATGTTATTACTTAAATCATTAATTATTTTGTTAATCCCATCTATTCTTACATTTTTAGAACCAGATACCGGTGTTGTAATTATTTATTTTATGATTATTATAACCATGATTTTATATCGAGGAATTAATAAAAAATGGTATTTTATATTTGGATTAATTATCTTAATAATTATTGGAAGTATGGTATATCTTTACTTATTTCAAAAAGAATTATTATTAGATTTATTAGGGAATAATTTATTTTACAGGTTAGATAGAATTCTTAATTGGCAAAGTGGTACTGGATACCAATTAGAAAACTCTTTAATCGCTATAGGTTCAGCTGGAATAACTGGTTTTGGTTTTAATAATATTCCTATCTATTTTCCCGAATCAAGTACGGATTTTATTTTTACTTCCTTTGCTAGTTGTTTTGGTCTATTGGGATGTATCTTTTTAATAGTAATTATTATTTTATTTGATACAAGTATTCTTAGAATAATTAATTCTAAAACAAAAGTAAGAAATGCATATTTATTAGTAGGTTCTTTTATTATGATTCTATATCAACAAATCCAAAATATTGGTATGACTATTGCTCTTCTTCCTATTACAGGTATAACACTTCCCTTTATAAGTTACGGAGGATCAAGTCTTTTATCATATATGTTTATCTTAGGGATAATCCTTCATATTGCGAGTTTTCAAGGGAAATATATCAATTAAAAAAAGAGCATCTCAATATGATTTAATAATGCCTTTGCTTATATTTTTTATCATCATATTTTTGATACTCTTTATCCATATTAATATCACTTATATATAAATAATATCTCTTCTTTATCTTCTCTAAATATTTTAAAAACAGTTCACATTTTTCATTATCTACTTCTGGTAAAAAATAATTAATTTTTCCAACAATTGTAGTTAAATATTCAGGTACATTACAATTATATTTTTCTAAATAGGAAATAATATTTGTAAAAATATTAACATTTTTAGTATTTATCATTGATAACAGTACTTTTAAATAGTTTTCATTTTCATCAAATGTTAGACTATAAGATAGTCTTTCTTTCCAATCATTTGATTTTGAATGTAATATAGATATCAATTTTTTCCAATCATCATCGGAAAAAAACGATAAAATCCCTAATACTGATTCGTAACCAAAATCATACCAGTTATTTCGGGCAAAAGCATTATTTTTATTTTCATACATTTTTATACATTCATCTAGTTCTTCTATCATAATACTAAACAATATAGTTTGAAATATTTTATAAAAAAATAATCAATTATAACTATAATCCTCCTTTTATTATATTTTTACTGTAAAGCCACCCATCCATCATAACTCCAAGATTCTCCAGGATAAATCGGGTATGCAGATACAGGATGACCATTTGCATCATTAATTACAATACAATCAACGCCTCTATAATTTGATATGTGAGCAATTTTTAATATTTGTGTACCAGTTCTTTGTGTTTCTACCAAAAAAGCTACCGGAGCAGAATCACCAACTTTTTTAACAGCAGTATCTATATTTCCAAATGAAGACTTAGGTGAGATAGTAGCTCTATCTCCACCAGAGCCTGTGTCAATTTCAAAAGGAAACATTGTTTTGTAACCATTTTGAGTTCTACATGTAGCTACACCAGTAGAATCATCATATTTTTCAATGGTTATTTTTTTACCATCCACCCCAGTTAAAACAATATTACCATTCTCTACATTGTAAGAAACACTTCCACCATTTGAAGGCAATCCTAGGACCGCACATATATCATGTCCACCGCCAGCATCATTTCCACTATGAATATGGTTTATGTCAACTGGTCTAGTAAAATCAGTTTTTTCCTTCCACAACATACGAGTTACTGTATCTTCTATATAACCTTCCCCCATATAATTATAAATCTTTCTTAATCTGGCATCTTTATTTATTGTAGGATGTTCAAAAAAATCGTTTGGAATTGTACTGAAATTAATTTGACTAGATCCTTTATAACCTAAATAATAAATATTTTGTGACGGATCATACCATACAGCAAGATTTTTATATTCTACATCTCTGCCTTGATATCGAAACTTATCAGCTCTTAAGTAGGTCAATTTTATATTATATGCTTCTAAATAACTTTCGGGAATTTTTATACATCCTCTAGAATTAGGAGTTTGTTGAGAAATTAAACGGTGCAAGTAATTAGAACTAAAATCCGCTTCTGTCCAAGTACTTGTAGTACTTCCGTCTGACACTGTATACGTTCCATTACCATTATCATTAATAACTAGATTTAATTCATTTCCAATTGCAGTCAAATTTAAACTATGTCCTACATTAGACGTATTAGCAGAAGTTACTCTGCTTGTTGTTCCAACACCTCCACCTACTACACCCATTCCTAGTGGTAATAATAATATTCTCGCAAGCTTTTTCAAACCACTTGTAGTGTGTGTTTTTCCAGTTATTTGATTTAATTTATTTACATCTAATTTTCCATTAGCATCCATACAATCCATAAGCTGTCCATATGTTAATGAAATGTTACTTCCATCATCTAAAGTGTATGAAACAACTTCATTACTTGTATTAATAGTACCAATTGTATTTGTTATAGTTGAGCCACTATTTAACATCAATGTAGACAGATATGTTGATATAGCAAGGTTAACAGCTTCATCCCAATTAAATTCAGTAGTAGAATATCCATCAATAATACTTTCTATAGCAGGAGTTATAATAAATTGTTGTAATTGTTCTTCTGCAATTTCTGCTAATGGTTCTCTTACCAAGAAATTTAATAAACTTTTCATAATAGTAACTCCATGTTTACTAGTTGCAGTAAGTTCTGTCAATTTAGAAAGATTTGATAATCCAGTTACACCTCCGAGGAATTTCTCTGTTAACACTTCGCTTGCTCCAGATAAAATACCATAAACATATGATTCAAATAAGGTTCTTCCATCACGTATAGATTCATTTTTACCTTCAGCAAAACTATCTAAAAACATTAATGATAAACCTACTTTTTGTCCTATTTTTGATGAAACTGATGCACCAACTCCTGCTGTTCCTAAAATACCAGATGTAGCAATTGCTCCAACAACTGATGGCAACATATTACCAACAGATACTCCAGCTCCAAAAGTTGTCTCTAACCAATCTAACTTATTCTTTCCTAAAAAACCTTTTTCATTATTTACCTGATCGGCAAACTTCATTAAATCAGGATCATTTTTAAACTCTTTTATTCTAGCATATGACGAATCATCTATCTTGCCTATTTGATGAAGTAACTCTCCATATGTAATAACTTCTCCACTACCTACTCTATCTTTAAAACTACGATAAACATTATCATCAATAATATTTTTTTCTTTCAAAGATGATAGGGTATCAGCATTTAATGTTTGTAAGTAACTTGTTCCCGATAATAATTGATTAACGTATTGGATAGTATATTCTGAATCTGTATAATCTCCGCTATCATTATTAAATAATGTTCCTACTACATCAAACCATTTTTCTGTTCCAATTTGAATTCCTTCAAAGGTTGATACACCTATTCCTTTTAAATACCCATCATTTGTTCCATTTACAATATTATTAAAAATGTTATTTGCTTTTTCCCAACCACTGGCTTGATTTAAACTATTAGAGAATGCTTTTAAATATTTATCAGCTGATTCTTTTCCTTCTGTTTCATATAAATAATAATACATTTTTTTATGATCATCATCAAAATATTTATATGCTTGTAATTCCGTTTCATTTAAATAACTTAGTTTGAATTCTTTATCATAATAATCAAAATTTGCTTGACCTAAATCACCAAGCAACGCTGCTTTTAATACTAAGTCATCCATATTTTCTCCAGAATACATATCTGGCATATCCTTTAATAAATAATCATATTCCCATTCTTCCTTCGAATGACGATATTGATTAACTAACTTTCGTTGCTGATTTAATGTCATATTCAAGGTTCTTATTTCTTTTCCAGTTTGGGTATAACAATTGTAAATATTAGAAACTATCCCCATATTTTCTTCATAATTCGTTGAGGAATATGTAAAGAAATCATTACCAAAAATATTTTCTAATTCTTCATTACCACTTACATATTTTTCCCATTCTCCATAATTTAGTTTCCTATTTCTAACAATATTCTGAATAGAATCTAACCTAGTTAGTAAATCATTTTTTGAATCTATCTGTGGTTTAAGTTCAATGCTCATTGCATCTAGTTTTTTTTGTTCATTTAATTCTAATAAAAGCCCAATACTACTTCTAATATTTCCTTTTTCTATCTGTTCATTTAAGTATTTTTTATTATCTTCAGTTAAACTTTTATCATTTTCTATCATATCAAGTAGTATTCCTGGTGGTAATTCATCAGAATTTTCATATGCTGTTCTAATAATTATTTTATCTAATTCTTCGTCAGTTATATCATCTAAATTATTAAGTAGAGCAATTGATTCATCTACTTTATCATATAAACCATTTATTTCATCTTCTAAGTCTTTTAAATCTTTATCTGCATTTTCTTCACATAATATAACACTATTTGCTGTTGCTCTGCCTAATCCTTGTATAGAACTTGCAAGAGCCACTAGGGCTGCTTTGGTATTATCACCTAATCCATTATAATATGCTCTAAGTTCTCCTGATAAGCAACTAGCATATGATGTATCACAGTTAAGTGGCATTGCACCCATTTCATCCAAATTACTTATAATATTATACATACTACTAAAAAACATAAATATTTGAACTTCTTCAGCATTTAATGCTCTTTCTTGTCTTCTTGTTCCAATTGGTTGTGGTGAAGGTAAATAACCTCCACCACCTCCAGATGATGCTGTACTCGATTCAATAGTTTCAAGTCTATCTAATTCTTTATCAAGAGAATCAGTTGCATATATTATTTCATTATTTTTTGTTTCAATTAAATACACATTATTTTTTTCATCGTATTCTACTTCTACATCAATATCATATAAATCTTTATATTTCCTTTTTATTTGATCAATATTACTACTATCATCTATCTTTTCAATTTTGTCATCTTGTAATAATTCAATATTAACTTGTTCACTATCATTATCATTTACCATAAATACCTCATATCATATAGAATAATTATATCATATTAAATTCATATATTCAAGAACACATAAAAATTATTTTGACTTTATATCATTTTTTTCTATAGAATATGTTTTACCACATAATTTACATTTTGCCATTCCATTTTCTTCTTTGATAGCACCATTATAAATTCTTTCAGGATCATGTCCAAAAGAAGAACAAATATATTTTGCATACATTTCTTGTTTTAAAATATTAGGACCATTCGATATTACATTATTTTTATCATGATTATAAAGTTTTTGAATCTTATCCATATAAGCGACATTTTTTTCAAATCCTAGAAAATATTCATCAATTTTCTTTTTCATTTCTTCTTTCTTCTTATTATCTTCAATCATTTTGCTACGATATTCTTGTAATACCTTTTTTAATTCTTCATCAGTTAAATCATTATCAAACATTTAATATCCTCCTTTTTATTTTGATAAATTAATTAATTTACTATTTTCAAAAATATAAGTTACATTATTTAGTTTATCTTTATAATTTGTTATATCACCATTATAACTTCCAATTTCTTCATCAGAATTAATATTATATAAAATATTATTGATAACTTTACCTTCAACACAAGTAATCTTTATTATAGAACCATTTTCTTCAATATTTATTATTTCTCTTACAATATTATTTTTATCTTTAATTAGCACTTTTTCAGTAATAAATGATGATACCTTAGATAAATATCTTACTTTATTGTTATTATAATCAAAATTTGTTCCAACAAATTGATCATTAAATAAACTTTCATATACTTCACTAAACTCTTCTTCACTAATAATGTTACTATTATCATCAATTTCTAAATCATTAAAATTAATTTTATTTAAAGTCATATAACTTTTTAATTCATTGGTTAAATTACCATTATAATAATCTTCCTTATAATTTGATAAATCACTAATATAATAATTATCTATTAATTTTCCATACTTTTCTTTTAATTCAGATAGTGTAGTTTTTTTAACTTCTTCCTTCTTCTCTTTGTCTTCTTCTTTTATTTCCTCTTTTTCTTTATTATTAGTATTAGTTTTAACTTCTTCTTTAATATCATTATCTTTAACTAAGATCTTACTAAAATAATTATTATCATATAATAAATATATTAAAAATCCTATAATTATAATTAATATTAAAATAATGATATTTCGAAAAATAATCTTTTTATTTTTTTCTCTTACTAATTTATTATTTATTTTTGTTATTTCATTTTGATATTCACTTTTTATTTCTTTATCAATATAATTTTTTAATTCATCTTTGATATCATCAAGATTTATTTTATCCTCTTTAATCTCTTTCATTTCAATCTGTTTTACTTTTGACATGACATCCTCCATTAATTTTATTTTATCACAAAGATTAATAATATAACAAGAAAAAAGACATGTTTTAACATATCTCTTGTTTCTGTTATTCTAATTACATACCCTTATTTCTTTATACCTTTAATTCCTTTAACACCTTTATTACTATTAAAATTACTTAGAATATTTGTATCAAAAGAATATGTTTTATTTTGTTTATTTTTATAATCTCTTATACCAATATTTAAAATATCATCTAATAATTCTTGATAATCTTTATCGGTTTTATTCCAAAGATAGAATGAAAGTGATCCTGGAATACTATTTATCTCATTAGCATAAACTTTATTATTTTTAGTATCTACTAGAAAATCAATTCGAACTACACCAGATGAATTTAATGAACGAAATGCTTTAATAGCTATATCTCCTACTTCTTTTTCTAATTTTTCATCAATATTAGCTGGAATAATTCTTTTAGCAGAAGCCATACCTTTGCCTTCTTTTCCTCCGCCTTTATATTTATCATCATATGATAAGAAATTATTCTTACCACCAACTTCTTCAATAACACTTAAATGTTGTTTTTGATAATTTCCTAATACACTAATATTTAATTCTTTTAAATTTTCTACAACTTCTTCAACTAATATTTTAGTATCATAATTAATAGCATCAGAAATAGCACTTGATAATTCACTATTATTATGAGCAATTGTAATACCAACACTACTTCCTAGTCTTGCTGGTTTAACAATTAATGGATAACCCATTTTCTCTAATCTTTCAATAATTTTATCGGGATTTTTATTATAATCAGTATCAAAAAACCAATCATATTTAACAACAGGAACACCACATGCTTGCCAAATTTGTTTCATAAATACTTTATCTTGTCCAACAACAGATGCATAAGTATCACTTTCACAAAAAGGTATACCTACTGTTTCAAGATATCCTTGAAGATTTCCATCTTCTCCATTTGTTCCATGCATAATGGGAAGTACTAAATCAACAGCTGTTACATCTTTTCTTAATAAACCTCTTTTTGATTGGAGAATAAATTCATTATCTCTTTTATATAAAACTACTTCTTTAGCATAACGTTTCATCAAATCTAAATCATTAAATATTTTAATATCTCTAAGCATTGCTCCAGAATACCATATTCCTTTTTTATCAATATAAATAGGAATAATATCATATTTTTTTGAATCAATATTATTCATTGCTTGAATAGCAGTAATAATACTTACTTCATGTTCTACTGATACTCCACCAAAGATAACTGCTAATTTAATTTTCATTTTCTCACCTCTTCATAAATATCTGGTAAATCATTTTCATATAGTGCAAAAATATCTTTTCCTTCTTCCTTTAATGCTTCAACAACACCATATGAGTCTTTTACCTTATTTAAAATAAAAATATTATCTTTATCAAAATTATTTTTAATTAAACCATCATAAATAGCTTTTGTTTTCTTTTCACCAATTAAAATACAATAATCTGCAACTTCCGCTATTTCTTCACCAAACTCAAAATTCTTTTCTTTTTCTATTTTACCAAGTTCTACCATACCTGGTGTAACAACTACTTTCGTTCCATTCATCATACTAAGAGTTTCCAAAGCACTTTTAGCTCCAACTGGATTAGAATTATAAGCATCATCTAACATATAGATATCATTTAATTTCTTAAGTTCTAATCTATGTTCCGTTGGTTTAAGTGATAAAATACTTGATTTAATATCATCTATATCAACATTTAAATGAATACCCAAAGCAACAGCAGCTAAAATATTATAAATATTATGTTTTCCAAGTAACCTTGTTTTAATATTTATTTTTTTATCTTGATAATTACAAGTAAAACTCATACCAAAACTTCCATAATGAATATTAGTAGCATAAAGATCAGCATCATGATTCTCTACACCAATCCAAATAATTGGAACATTATTTTTAAGATTATAATTAACTTGATATGGATCATCTTTATTTAAAATAGCAACCCCATCACTTGGAAGTGATTCAATAAGTTCAAATTTAGTTTTACAAATATTTTCACGTGACCCAAAAGTTTCTAAGTGAGCATCTCCAATTATTGTTAATATACCATATTTTGGTTTAACAAAATCACAAAGTTTTTTTATTCTACCTTCTTTATAAGCTCCCATTTCTGCTATTAAAATATTGTCAAATTTATCCAAATAATTATTAATTGTTATCATAAGACCATATGGAGTATTATAATTTTTAGGTGTAGCACGTGTTATATATTTACTTGATAATATATCATTTAAAATATTTTTACTTGATGTTTTACCATAACTTCCTGTTACCCCTATAACGGTTAAATCATTTCTTTCTTTTAATTTTCTTTTAGCTTTATTATAAAAATATAAATATTCTAAACCATTAAGTGGTGTATTAATAATACTACAAATAAATATTAAATAATAAATAATTATTTCCATAAAACACAAAAGCATAAAATAAATAAGTTGTAAATCAAGATTTTTTTCTTTAATTGTTAATACTAATACTAAGCCAACAATAATAATAAATGTTGCAAATAATCTCTTAATTCTAGCAGTAACCTTAAGAGGTAATTTATTTTGATTATCTTTATTTCTACAATATTCATAATATATACAATATATATAAACAAACATGCTTGATACATAAAAAAGATCTAACAAAGATTTATCTTTTGATACATATACAAAGATAAAAAATAACAATGGAATTAAATCAAAAATACAAAAAACTTTAGAAATATTTCTTGCAGTCCATTTTAAATAACGGTTATTTTCATTATATAAATTTTGTTGTAACATATGCATTGCTTCCATACTACGATAAACTATATAAATAATATAAGTTAATAAAAATAAAATCATACAAACCTCCTATATAAAATTATTTAAAATATTAGTTACTCTTTCTAAATTTTCAAGATAACAATAATGAGTTCCTGGAAGAACTATTAAAGCGCTATTTTTAAGTAAAGAATCAAGTTCCTTAGCTTCGCTAAGAGGTACTGCTGTATCATTCTCTCCCCAAATAAGTAAAACTTCACAATTTATCTTTTTAGCATAATCTGACAAATCAAGATTAACCGTTTTAACTAATATATCACGCATTTTAGGTGTCGCATTTTTATAATCAGGACTACCTAAATGTTTCTTAAGTATATTAATAAATGGTCTAAAGATAATAATTTTTTTCATTACTTTAAATAGTGTCTGTTTCTTGCTCTTATGCTCATGTCTTACACATGGTGAACCAAATAAAACTATTTTTTTAGTAGAATATTTTGCTGCATAACAAATTGCAACACGTCCACCAAACGAATGACCTATAATTATAGGATTTTTAATTTTTAATTCTTTTAGTAATTCATGAACTACATCAGCGTAATCTGGTACCCCAATAACACTTTCTGGTTCACTTGATAAACCAAATCCCGGTAAATCAATAATTGTAATTCGATGATTGCCCTCTAAATTTTTACCCAGTGGATCCATCATCTGGATATTTTGTCCCCAACCATGTAAAAGAATAACATCATCACCATTTCCATATTGCTTATAATTTATTTTAATATTTTTAATTTTTTTAAACATAATAACACCTACTTCATTGTATCATATTTTTTTTATATCATATAAGCAGAATAATTTTGTTTACATTATTTTACACTAATTAGTATAATCTTTACATTTTTGATATTGATTACAATATAGACATACACTATATTTAATACCACTCATTCCTTTATTATTAGTACTATTTTGCCAGGTTGCAGTTACATAACTATTATCATTAACGCAATAATCACCTTGCTTGAAAGGGTTATTAAATTTATCTATTGGTAAATTTTGTAAAAGAATTTTTTTGGAAGTATTTGTACTCGTGGGCATTTCATCTGTATGCTCTAAAAAATACATTATTGTTGCTTCATGCATACTATCCATATATGTTTCAAACACACGTTCTGCAGTACTTTGTTGATATGATGAATACGAAATAACTGCAATTCCTATAATTAATCCAATAATTACAATAACTGCTAATAATTCAACTAATGTATATCCTTTTCTATTCATGATAATCTCCTACTTCATTAATTATTTTATTAGAAATATCAATTTCTGTGAATTTAAAATGTTTTAAAAGATCACTTTTACTACCAGTATCCCCAAATTTATTCATACCAAAAACCTTTCTTGTAAAACCATAGAAATAATCTTTAACACCATATGTTATTGCATAAACATTATTTTTAGGGAAGATATGTTTATTGTTTTTTAAATAATTCTTTTTACATGGCATACTAATGATTCTAGTATCAATTTTATTTTTATTTAATATTTCACTTACTTTTAATGCAAGATGTACTTCTTCTCCATTGGCAAGAAGTGTTACAAATTTTTTCTTCTTTTCTTCTTTTAAAATATATGCTCCCATTTTTATATCAACTTTTTTTGATAATTCAGTATATTCTTTATTATCTCTAGGAAGTACTAAGACAGATGGATGTCTATTATTTAATATATCTTTATAACATGCTACTAATTCATTACTATCACATGGACGATAAACATAAAGATTAGGAATAAGTTCCAAAGATGCCAACTGTTCTACTGGTTCATGGGTTATTCCATCTTCTCCAACTGTTAAAGAATCATGAGTAAAAATATAAATTACCGGAAGATTCATTATAGCACTCATTCTAATTGCACCTCTTAAATAATCAGAAAATACTAAAAAGGTACTTCCAAACACTCTTAAATTAGATAATGCTATGCCATTCATAATAGCTCCCATAGCATGTTCCCTAATACCAAAATAAATATTTCTTCCAGCATAATTATTACTATCAAAGATCCCTAAATCACTTAAATTAGTTTTACATGATGATGAAAGATCAGCTGATCCTCCAATTAACAATGGAAATTCATTTGCTATATCATTTAATATTTTACCTGATATATCACGAAGCGATGCGTTATCTTCATGATAACTACTTTTTCTAAAATTATAAGTTATTTCATTATTAAAAACCATATCTACTCTATCTTTATCAACCTGTTTTAAATTATTATAACTTCGATTAAAACTTCTTAATTTCATATACATTCTATTTTGAATTATTCTAATAAAATAATTACTTGAATCATTATCTAAATAGAATTCTTCACTTGGTATTCCAAGTTTCTTTTTGATATTTAAAATATCTTCCATATCAAGTGGTTTTCCATGTGATATATTACTTCCTTCTACTTTAGAATATTTTCCAATAGTTGTTTTACAAATAATAATACTTGGCATATCACTAGAAAAACATTTATTAATTGCTTGTTCAATATCTTTAATACTATCTCCATCAACAACTAAAATATTAAAATTTAAGGCCTTAAATCTTGTGATAACATCTTCATTACTGGTTCTTTCTAAATCACTATCTAAAGTTACATTATTACTATCATATAGAATTATTAATTTATTAAGTTTAAGTTTACTAGCAAGAGCTAATGCTTCATAGCTTATTCCCTCTTCTAAATCACCATCACCACACAAAACATAAGTATAGTGATTTATCAAAGTTTTATGAATTGTTTTATTTAAGTATCTTTCTGCAATTGCCATACCAACCGACATTCCTATACCTTGTCCAAGAGGACCTGTTGCTGCATCGACAAAAGGTATACTAAGTTCAGGATGTCCTTTTAACACTCCCCCTAATTTACGAAAGTTTTTTACATCATCTAAACTAATTAAATGTAACATATAAAGCATACTATAAAACATTGGGGCTCCATGACCTGCTGATAATATAAAACGATCTCTATTATACCAATTAGGGTTATTAATATCAATATTCATAAATCTGGAATATAAAGTATAAAGAATCGTACTAGCTCCTAAACATATACCGGGATGACCTGACTTAGCATGATTAATCATATCAAGAGATAAACATCTCATATTATTAATAACTTTATAATCTTCTTCATAAATATTTTTCTTACTCATTTTTACTCTCCTATAATTATTATACATTTTATTTAAATTATTCTCAAGAGTTTTTTGTTTTTATATAAAATAAGAAATCAAATTTTTTAATAATCTTTTTTTCTCAAAATTATAACTAATGTAATTCGATTAAAAAACTATTAATTCGCCTAATAAGTCCTTGAAAAACACCCTATTTTATCATATTCTATAAGTGTCTAGACGAAAGGAATGTTATGAACGGAGAAAAAATTGGAAAATTTATTAAAGAACTAAGAATTCAAAATAATTTAACTCAACAAGATCTTGGTGATAAATTAGGAATTAGTGGTAAATCTATATCCAAATGGGAACGTGGTATTAATCTACCTGATATTGCTATACTTTCTGATATATCAAAAATATTTCATATTACCACTGATGAATTATTAAATGGTGAAAGATTAGACAAAGAAAAAAATAATAATTATTTTAAAAAATTATTTATTCTTACAATAGCTTTAATAATATTATTAATATCATTTATTATTATTAAAAATTATCATACATACGAAATATATCATTTAAATAGCGATAATACTATTCTTGAAGTCGATGGATATTTAATATTTAATTATAAAGAACATATCTTATTAATAAATTCACTTAAATATCACGGAGAAATTATTGAATACACAGATAATATAAAAATTATTTTAAAAAATAATGATGAAGAGCTAATTAATTACAATGTTACTTATCAAAAAGATTTAATAAAAAATTTAATTAATAAAACAACACTAAATATTAAAACATCAAAAAAATATAAAAAAATCGATAATTTAAACTTAATAATCAAATTTAATAATCAAAGTATTGAAACCAAATTAAGAATTACCGAAAAATTATCAAATAATATATTTTAAAAAGGAGGATTTATGAAAAAAAATATAATTAGAACAATATCAATAATTATTCTTATAATAACATTTATTATTGACTTTTTCTTTAATGAAAAAACTAATTTTCAATATGAAAATTTAATTAATATTACCTATTTATTAGGAATATCAGTAATCTTTTATTTAACTAGCAAAGATAATAAAAATAATTATAAATACTATTTATTATTTTATATCATTCTTTATATTTATTTATCTTTTAATAGAAATGTTAAATATAACTATCAATTTTATAATTTAACACCATTTAGAACTATTTTATCCATTAATAATAATCACTTTATTCTAAAAACATTAATATATAATTTAGTTATTTTTATACCTTTTGGTTTTATAATATATAAATTAAAAGATGAAAATAAATACTTTAAAAACTATCTTATTACGATAACTTTTCTAGCTATATTAATTAGAGGTATTGGGTATTTATTTCACTATATGGTCTTTGATATCGATGATATTATCCTAAATATTACGGGATCTTTAATAACTTATTATATTATCAAGAAAAATAAATTTAATTTTAAAATTAAGATTAAAGAAAAAACTAAAACAATATGGATAATAATTATGTATATTATTATAATATTAATATCAATATATAAAATGTTAGGAGGAAGTGTATCATTTTATAATATTTATCACCGAGATTTTAGTCATATTACCTGTATTAAATCAAATGAAAAATTAATTACTTCTAAGGGAAATTATCATTATTATTCAACATGTGATTACAAAAATAGTTATGTTATTGCCGGTCACTATCAATATAGTATTCCAGATTATATTAATTCATTTTATTTTAAAGAAAGTGATATGGATAAATTAAAAGTATATCAAAAAGCAATATTACATAATATTAAAGTATATCAAAAAGATAACAATATTCAAGAAATAAAAAGTAATACATATACTAAAAAATATTTAGTTAATATCGATTATATTACTTTATATAAAGATAACACTTTATATGAAATAAAAGATATCATACCAAATGAAATAAACATCTATTCTTTAGTTAAATTTAATGGTAATAAAGATTTTGGAAAATATCATGTGATAATATATCAAGGAGAATATTTTGATATTATAAATATTCATTTACAAGATAAGATTGGAAGCGAATATATTATTCCTAAGGATTATCT
>CAMVAF010000020.1 GCA_947165365.1 uncultured Clostridia bacterium
GTTGTGATGAACCAAAGAATTCTTTCATTGCAGCCGTAACTGGTCTTATATTAATAAGAGTTTTAGGAGTAACTTCATCCATTTCTTGAGTAGTCATTCTTTCTCTTATTACTCTTTCCATTCTAGCAACACCAATTCTAAATTGGTTTTGAAGTAGTTCTCCAACTTGTCTAATTCTTCTGTTTCCAAGATGATCAATCTCATCAAAATTACCAACACCATGTAATAAGTTTAAATAATAACTTACACTTGCATAAACATCAGAAATAGTTAATCTCTTAACATCTATATTATAGTCATTACCAATAACTATTAATTTTTCTTTCTTATTACTTGGATTATATATCTTAATTGTTTGAACATCACCATAAGTATCTAATTCTTCATTAATTTTAGCATGAGTTAAATTATATCCATCATTGAATATTTTCTTTAATTCTTCTAAAATTTCTTTTGTAATAACAGTATCTTTACTAAATTTAACTTCACCATCTATTTTTATATCTTCTGCTAAAACTTGATTTAATAATCTTTCACATACATTTAATTTACGATTAAATTTATAACGACCTACTTTAGCAAGATCATATCTAAATTCATCAAAGAATCTTGTGATAATTTGGTTCTTAGATGAATCCAAAGTAGATGGTTCACCTGGTCTTAATTTTTCATAAATTTCAATTAAAGCTTCATCAGTATTTCTTGTACTATCTTTACTAATAGTATTTTCCAAATATTCATCTTTACCAAATAAATTATAAATATCTTCATCACTTGATAAACCAAAAGCTCTTAATAATGTAGAAAGTGGTACCTTTCTAGTACGATCTATTCTAACATAAATTACATCTCTTGCATCAGTTTCAAATTCAAGCCAAGTACCTCTAGTCGGAATAATTTGTGATGTAATAACATTTCTTCCATTTTTATCAATTTCACGATTAAAATATACACTTGGACTTCTAACCAACTGACTAACAATAACACGTTCTGCACCATTAATAATGAAAGTACCAGAATCCGTCATAACAGGCATATCACCTAAAAATATTTCCTGTTCTTTAACTTCTCCTGTTTCATGATTAAAAAGTCTTACATCAATCTTTAAAGGAGCAGCGTAAGTTGTTTCACGATCTCTACTTTCTTTAATCGTATACCTAGGTTCATCAAAATGATAATCTCCGAATTCTAATGATAACGTTCCAGAGAAATTTTCTACGGGGAACAGGTCATCCAAAACCTCTTTTATACCTGTATCAATAAACCATTGATAACTTTTTTTCTGAATCTCAAGCAAATCCTTAAGTTCATATGTTTTCTTTATCCTTGAAAAGGATCTTCTTTGACGATAATCGCCACAGTCAACAAGCCTATAAGCCATTCATTTCACCCCATTATAATAAAATATTTTAAGTCACATATTAGAGAATATAATATGTCGCCAACATATATTAATAACACAATTAAATAAAATAGTCAATTATTTTTTAAAGAAATAATTAAAAAACCTTTATCTTTGTCAAGAGTCTTTACATCATAATAGACACTCATATCTTTAATAAACGATAAAGCCCCATGTTCTTTTCTAATTACAATAATCATTGAACCATCATTTTTAAGATGAGACATACCATCATTAATCAAATTATATAAATTATCTTTGCCTATTCTAATAGGGGGATTACTAATAATAAAATCAAAAGATTTATTAACATTATTAAAACCCAAAGAATCAATAACCGTAACATCAACATTGTTTTTCTTAGCATTCATTTTAGTAAGATGAATACCTCTTTTATTAACATCTATCATAGTTACATTAACATTTTTTATTTTTTTTAAAATAATTCCAATTGGTCCATATCCACAACCTAAGTCCAAAACTTCTCCATATAAAGGTAAATTCAAAACATTTTTAATTAATAGATTAGTACCATAGTCTAATTTATTTTTAGAAAAGACACCATTATCAGTATTAAAAATAAATTTATTATCAAAAATATTTACAGTAATTTCTCTAATTTCACTCTTTAAATTTTCATCATTTAAAAAATAATGACTCACTACACCCTCCAATATAACAAAAAGAAGAAACCAAATCACATTTTATATTTAGTTTCTCCTCCTCTTCCGTATATTTTAATACTTTTTTTATATTTACACAAGTATTATTTAAAATTCAATTAAATCAACAGTATTCACATCATAATTTAAAGACTTTATAATAGAATCCATTTCATATTCATCAAATACATTTTTTATTTCTTCTTTAGTTCTAAAAAACATACCAATTTGATGTAAAAATAAATCCTTAACAGCGTTATCATTAACACCAATTTCTTTTAAATAATCCAAAACTTCTAAAACATTTTTCTTATTTAAAGTAACATTATAAATTATTGAAGGATCATTACTTTTAATTATTTCATCAATACCTTTTTCATCAAGTCCATAATTTAATAGAAAATCCATTATTCATCAACTCCTTCAAGTAATACTTTTTTTAGATTATGATATTCATCATTTGTAATAATCAAATTATAACATACAGCAAATTCTAAAGCTTTTTTATTATCTATTCCATAACTTCTTAATGTATTATAACATCTCTCAACCTTATTAGAAGATACTTTAATACCATTAATATTATATCTTATATTATCACGATATTTTTCTAACATAGATAACTCATCATAATAATCGCCAACATTACTGCTATTATTACATAATTTAATATATTGTCTCATTTCATCTTCTGTTATATCATCAAATTTATTATCAAAGAAATTATTAAAATAATCAGTTGGAATATCTAAAACATTAACTTTTAAATTAGTAATTTCACCAGTTAATGAATTAGGTTTACTACCAAAAACTTTTCTTCCTTTTTCGCTAGAATAACGAAGTCTCTTTATTGTTTCATCAGTAACAACATTTAATTTATTTGGATAGTCTTTAATATATTTATATCCATCAAACATTTCTTTCTTTAAATTATCTTCATATACTGATTCAACATAATAATCCATTCTACTTGCAATATTATCTAATAACAAGAAATATTTAGCATTTTTATAATCAATATTAATATCATATTTTTTAACAATATTATAATTTTCTAAAACATTCTCATGATTAGCAACAAAAACCTCTTTACTAAAATCAAATAAACTAACAAGGTTAATACCTAAATCTTTAAATAATTTAACATTTTCAGTAAAATTATCATAATTTCCACCAGTACCAACAAATATAGAAGGAATAGTATTAATTGCAATATTTAAAGTTGTCTCATAATCCTCATTATCAACAGATAAATCATTTTTTATAATATCTAAAACATTAATTATTTCATTTTCGTGAGAATTAACAATAATTTCTCTAAATAAGTTTTTATTATCAATAATTTTATTTAATATTCCATTTTCTTTAAAAACTTTAATTATTTTTTCATATTCATCAATATTACCATCAAGATATTGATTTAATTCGCTATCTTCAATACCAATATTATATTCTTGGAATAATCTTTGTACTTCTCTAGTTGAAGTTTTATCATTTGTAACTGGAGATAAAGAAACTGTTTCATCGGGTATTTTATATTCCTCATAATCATCTTGAGGAACGATATCATTAAAATCATCATCAATATTTTTATCATCAGAAACATCCGTATTTTCTTCTTCATCATAATCTACTGATACTTGTTCTTCATCATCATTATCAAACTCAACTGAATTTGGAACTGTAATGTTTATATCTTCCATATCATTTTCAGAAGTCTCAACATCAGGCATAAAAGGAACATCGTAATTTGTAGGTACAACAAAATCATGACCATCATCTATTTTACTAAATTCAGGTAAATGAAATTCAATATCATTTTGATTATCAGTAGTTTCATCTATATTATTATCAACTACACTGTTTTGAATCTCTTCATGATATTCAGGTTCTTCAAAGGTTACCTCTTCTTGTGGAGTATCTATAGTCCCTGGCATTTCATCTTCATAATGATTAATATCACCTTTATCATAAATATCAGCATTGTATTTTAATAGATATACTAAAATATCATTCATATTAGAAGTTTCTAATTTATTAAATTCCATCGCTTCACATACATCTTCAACTTCATCAACATACTTATCATTATTTAATTTATCAATAATCTTTACAAAATTTCTCTTTTTATTTTCAAGAACATTAACATCATCAATTTCAAATCTTGTTTTAACAAGATTTAGTCCATCAACAATAGCCATATTATTGCGCATTAATTCTTCCATACCACTAATTAAATAATTAATCGCATTTTCTTGTTCAATAGTAAGGGATAGAGACACGCCATTATTAATACCATTAATTAAATAAACTAAACCATCATAATTACAATTTTTAGTTTTAAAAACATCGCTTACATCATTTCTTACAAGCGATAAAATGTCACTAAATTCATCACTTGAAAATCTAGTTAAATTTAATACATTGTACTTACCATCATCTTTAAATTTCTCTAACATCTTTTTAATATAATCTAAATTATCATCAGCTATTGAAATTTTCTTATTCAAATCCGTTAATGAATCAATATTAATATTAACATCATCAAGTTTAATACTTAAAACCCTTAATAATTCTTCTTTCATTTCTCTTCTCCCTAATTATTATTTTTATAATTACTTACATTACTTTTTATAATATAAGACACTATCATATTTCTATCCTTTAAATCCAAAGACTCTCTATCTAGCAAATAAATAAACTCATCAATATCTTTTACAAAAGGATTTTCCTCACTTAAAATCTCAAAATACTTTTTGCTAAGCTTCATATTAGCACATTCACTTTCTAATTCAAGAACACTATTATTTAACTTATCTCTCATGCCCTTTAAATAATTCATGATCATTTCTAAATAGGCTTTGGAATTACGATATTGTGGTAATAGCGCAACGTTCTCATCATCACTATCCAAAAGGTAACATGCTGCATCATAATCTTTAATAGTGCCATTAATAGCTATCACAGCATCCTTAATTAACGTTTGATCATCATACTTATTCAATTTTTTTACATCAAAATTGACAAAATCTAACAATTTTTGATATTTTTTAAGTTTTTCACTTTCTATATTGTATTCTTCTTCTCTTTTTTCTAATGTAGTAAAACTATTTCCAAGTCTTACAACTAGCTTATTCACACTATCAATCATAGTATACCATCCCTTATTTTCACTTATTATCTTAACATATCTTTTTCGAAAAAACAATATTATTTTTGCTTTTTTTTAAAAAGTATCAAAACACATACTATTTCATAAAATATTTTGGTGATAAAATGTCCATTATTAAATATAGTGAAACTGAATTAAATAATCTTGCTAGACTTATGCGTGCAGAAGCAGTTGGTGATGGTGAATTAGGAATGCTTATGGTAGGTAATGTTGCGGTAAATAGAGTAATAGCTGAATGTTATACCTTTAAAAATACACCAACACTTAATTCTGTAATCTTTGAAAATCCTGGAGGATTTTCTGGTAGCAGAAGTAGTCTTTTTTATAGTAGTCCAACAATAAAAGAAAGAGAACTAGCAAAAAGAGTAATAAATGGAGAATACTATTATCCCGCTACCAATGCCCTATGGTTTTATGCACCAAAGACTAATGAAAATTGTAGACCAACATGGTATAATCAAAAAAATGTTGGAAGATATCTTTCACATTGCTTTTACGCACCAGATATTGGTGTATGCCCTAGAATAAGATAAAAAGTGGTTATATTTGACCACTTTTATAAACTTCATCCATTAAAATTATATGATCCCAACTTGTATTTTTTAAATCGCTCTTCTTATATCTAGCAATTTGTGGACCATTTATACCATGATCCTCTTTTTTCCCATTAGCATCATAAAAATACCAGGATAAACGAAGAGCTGAATGAGCAATATAAATATATGTATCATTTACTCCTATTATAATACCAACATGACCTTTTGTTCTAGTAGTTTCTTCTAACGTTCCTTCATCGGTACTATCATAACCGACTATATCACCAACTTTAACTTTTTTCCATTTATCAGTCGTCATCTCAGATACTTTGTATATATTATTATCACTAACTATTTTACTTTTATATATATCATTATCATAATTAATATTCTTAAACTTATTTTGATAACCATTAGTAATAATCCAATTATATGGTGTATAATATCCCGCTAGATATGCTGAATTTAGAAAAGATGTATTATTTGCTTTAAACTTTAACCCCGAATTTATTAAAACCCATGAAACAAATCCTGAACATTGAAAACCATATGAATTATCAAGACAACCCCAACATTTTTTATTATCAGTGATATTTAATCCCTTATTAGGATATTTTCCATTTTCTCCCCTAATATATGGTATTTGATAATTTAGATATGTCGTTGCAAATTCCGCAACCTTTAATACTGTATTTCTCTTATCAGTAATATTATTACTATTAGCTTTTACAGTCAATTTATTAAAATATCTTACTAATAAATCTTTCTGTTCTGGAGCAAATCGTTCATAAATAGATTTACCATTAATATCTTTATTATATTTATCCTTATTATATAAAACTTGTCCATATTTAGAAGCATTTTTATTATATACTTTATATGTATAATCATCTGTTTTAAAAATAATATGATCATATTTTATTAACAATTTTGTGAAAAAATGAGATTTATTTCCTTTACTATCCATAGACCATATATAAAATACAACACTTTTATTTGTTGGAAGAGTAATCGTTATATTTGGATTATTTAAACTGACTGTTTTTTTATTATTATCTTGTTCAGCAGTTGTCTGACTTGTTGCATTTGAATAAACAAATTCTGTAACACCTGATTCTGTTGTTGATAATTTTAAAGTAACTTTTGTATCATTAGAATAATATGTCTTTGATACATGACCTTTATTACTTCCATCTATTAAATAATTATCCGTCGCAGTTTTAATTTCAACATTAGGACTTTTATAAGGTTTAACAATAACAGTACATTTTGCAGTTTTTCCATTGGAAGTAGTAGCAGATATGGTGGCTGTTCCTACTTTTATTCCTGTTACTTCTCCTTTATTATTAACACTTGCAATACTTGTATTAGAACTTGTCCATGTTACTGTTTTATTACTTGCATTTGTTGGCTTAATTGTTGCTGTTAATATTAATTTTTTACCTACTTCAATAGATGAACTTGTTTTATCTA
Source organism: uncultured Clostridia bacterium (assembly GCA_947165365.1). Classification (GTDB taxonomy): domain Bacteria; phylum Bacillota_I; class Bacilli_A; order RF39; family UBA660; genus RUG12783. The sequence goes on from CAMVAF010000020.1 coordinate 7,246, forward strand.
AAGTTATCCCTGTTACATCTACTGTTGTGTTTGTCGTTGTTTGTTTATTTACCGTTACTTTACATGTTGCTATCTTCCCATTATTTGATTTTGCTGTTATTGTTGCAACTCCTTCTTTTAGTCCTTTTATTAGTCCATTACTTACAATTACAATACTTGTATTACTACTTGTCCATGTTACTGTTTTATCGCTAGCATTAGAAGGATTTACTACAAGATTTAACGATAATCCTTCATTTACTTTTATTGTAGCACTACTAGGTATACTTATGGATGTTACCTCAACCGTTTGATTACTATTTGGTTTTGGTGTTACTGTTGGGGTATTTGGTTTTGGTGTTACTGTTGGATTACTTGGTTTTACTGTAGGTGTTGGAGATATAGTTGTTTCATCCTTTTCATATACTGCGACTATTTTAATACTTCCATCTATTTCTTCATTAATATCAAATTCTTTTCCATTATATTCCCAATACTTAAACGTATATCCTTCTTTATATGGAGCTTCTGGTAAACTACTTATTTTATTCTCTTCTTTAGTTAATTTAACCTCTTCATATACTTTATTATCTACCATATATGTTACACTAATATTATTACTTTTATTTCCCATATTAAAAGAAAAATATCCACTGACACCTATTAAAATAATTAATATAACACTTAAAATAATTCTCTTATTATTTTCCATATTTTCCTCAATACTATATAAACAATGTATCATAAACATTAATTTTTTTCAATCATTTTATTCATACATTAATAAACAAATTTATCAATTATTAATAATAATATAACATCTTTACAACTTATTTCAAAGAAACAAAAAAAATTCCCAACACAATATTTTAAACAAGTTATAAAAGAACTTGAGATTATATCCCAAGTTCTTATTATGATTTATTTTAGAATTAAATAATATGAGTAAACTATATTCTTTATAATAAAATATGCCATCTTTTATGCTATCACTATCCATAGTGGATAATGATTTTCAAAAAAATACACATGTGTATTTTTGATTTTTCCACCAATAGAATATTCTATTGGTGGTTTAGTAAGTGCAGTATTTGCTGCACTATTTCTTTCTTTTAATGACATCATTAAAAGAAATTAATCAAATAACAAGGTTATTTGATACATTTTCAATACCACCGATAGTATTGAAATAATAAATTTATTCAATGCTTATAATCTTCATTATAAAAAAATACTAATTAATTATCAAAAAGGAAAAACACTCCTTGCATTCACTTTAAAAAAAGGTATCCTTATATTTATTAACAAAAATATTTTCATTATAAAAGCACTGACAAAAGGGTGTGGGGAAATGTCAGTGCTTCTTACATTCTCAAAACAATAAATGGAAGGATTTTATCCGCTTATCTCTTATCTATAATAAATTTTGCTGTTACTATAATAACTACATATTTTTTATACAGATAACATATTATTAATTTCTTTATGAATATATAAATAGCTCAACACTTGCAATACTATCTTAATAGTATTGCACAAAATAGCCATTAATATATTCATAATTATTATAAGAATAATTTCTACTTATATACTAAAAAGAATAAAGAGTTCAATCTATCTAAATTACTTTTAAAAATAATTTAGATAAAATATTTCTCTTTATTCTTTTATATTTTTAAAAATTCCATTTATATTATTTTGCAACTATTTGATTATTAGTAATTTGATATGCTGTATTTTCTGAATCTATTGTTATAGTTACAGGATTAGCACTTCTTGACATTAATGAATTTAAAAAAGTTAATTGATTTGCATCAATACTTGTTACACTTGCTGGAATATTTATTTGAGTTATACCATCTACATTATTTACATTTGAAACTGTCCAAAATGCTTGCTGTCCAATAGTAGTTGTTCCCGATTTAATGTTTAATACTCCATCATAATGTAGTGGTATGGCGATTAATTCTGTACCATCTTTACTATATATACATCCATTATCTGACATATATCTTGTGTTATCATTCTTTACTTCATACATTTTAATAGAAGTATATAAATATATTGACAGACTTAACGAATTACCGGTATTTTTAAATCCATAATTATTATTATTTGCATCAATATATCTTTCAATTTCATAACTATTAGGTAATATTAACGTGTCAATATTTTGATTTCTAGAAAAAGATAATTCATTCATAAATGTTACACCTTCTGGTATTTCAAATGTTTTATTAGTAAATGCCTTCCCTCTTGGAATACTTATTAATCTTGTTCCATCATATGTATATAATACATCATCTACTATTTTTAATGATGTACTTCCACTTTCTACAATAAATTTTTTAAAAGTACTATCTTTTCCAAAATCATAAAAGATATGAGAATTACCTACAGTAGTTACAGTTTTGGGGATTGTAAATGATTCACCAGTATAAGAATCATTATGATTAAACATAAAATCATCTATTCTTGTATAATTATCTGGCATAATAATTGTTTCAAATCCAGTATATTGAAACATAGTTTTGTCATTAGTTACATTTGACATATCCCAATTACTTAAATCAAGACTTTTTAAACCAGTACATCCAACAAACATTTGATTCATATCATATACATTAGATGTGTTCCAATTTGATAAACCATCAATACTTTCTAAACTTTCGCAATTATAAAACATACCTCCCATAATTTGGACACCAGATGTGTTCCATGTTGATAATCCTATTATCTTCTGTAATTTTTTACAATTATAAAACATTAGCTGCGTATCAAATGTATTATCAACTTTTAAATTTTTAGCATTAAACACTTGTAATTTTGAACAATTATAAAATAACATAAAAGCACTTGTTGGCAAATAAATATCATCATTTGCAACAATTATAGCTTTATAAGTGTTATTCCCTAATCCATCATCAACGGTATATAATGTTACATTTCCTTTACTTGGATCACTTTCATCATCTGTTACATCAAAGCTGGTTACATAATTTGCTGGTGCTACTCCATCATTATGAAATTCAATACTGGTTATTTTACTTCTAACACTTGACCAATTAGAGTCAAAAACTAAGGCTGTCATAGTTAAAAATTGTTCTCTTTCTACCCAGGTTCCTTCTTGGGCTTCTACTTTTACTTTAAATGATAAGGGATTACCACTATTAAAACTATTCCATTCTGTTGTTGTAAATACTTCTCTTTCAGCAACAAATTCATTAGTTGTTCCCATTGGATCACTTTCTGTTCCATCATAAGTATCAGAAATAACTATTTTATTGGTATCAATATAAGCAGTTATATCAATACTTCCATCTACTCCTGTTGTATCTGGTTTTATATAGCCAACTAATACATATTTTCCGTTATAAGCTTCTCCTTCTTCTGTTAATTTATATACATTAGTTGTAGATCCTCTTTCATTATAATAATTACTACTTTTGGTTCCTAAATTACTTGCTGTTACATTAAATGATATTGGTACTTCTTTACCATTTATAGTATTATTAACTGCTTCTATTGTAACTTTGTATTCTATACCTTCACTATATGTCGTATCACCAGTAATTGTAATAGTTGCAGTATCTGAATTACTACTATTTAAATTAGTACTTAATGTAGGAAAGACATTTTCTAGTTCTATATTAGTTTGTGTAGTATTAAATGCAATTCTACCAACTTGCAAAGTATTAGAGCTACCAGTTCTCGTATAGTTAAAGAACGCAAATGATACACCTATTACTGCAACAATTAATATTACAACTCCTATTATTGATAATAATATTTGATTTTTCTTTTTCATATTTTCTTAAACTCCTTTACCTTTAACATAATTAATTTTATCATATTTATTTCTTTTTGTGCAGTATTACCTAACATATTTTTATTTTTATTTTTCTTACAATAAATGTTAGGTGGTACTTAATGAATGAATTAAAAACTAAAGAGTTGCAATTTGATAATAACATTTACAATACTATTCGTAAAAACATTAGAAAGTATCGTAAAGAAAAAGGTATTACATCAGCACGTCTTGCTGAAATGGTAGATTTATCTCATGATTTCATAAGACAAATTGAAAGTGAAAAAAGTGCATATAACTTTTCTGTCGATACCTTTTATCGAATATCGGTTGCATTAGATGTAACTCTTGATATGCTTATTCAAAAATAAGCATATTATCTTTCATATTTAATATTTGCAATTATATTTTAATCATTCCATTTGTATATATTCATTATACCTACTAATATAATATCTCGCAATTTGCGAGATGTCAAGAATTAAAAATCGGTTTTTGCGATAATTGTTCTTGAGGTGTATATGCAAATAAATAAAATTCTTAAAACAATTAGATTACAAAAGAATTTAAGACAAGAGGATATTGCTAAAATTATTGGAATGCAAAGTAATACATACTCTGATTGGGAAAGAGGAAGAACTCAAAAAGTAGCATTTGAAGATATAGAAAAAATTGCGAATATATGTGATTATGAAATAATATTTAAAAATAAATTTAGTAATGAGACGTTATCATCTAATAATATTGATCGAAAAGAACTTTAATAATTAAGATATAAAATACAAATAATTATCCTCTTCAACTAATTTTAACAAAATTATACAAATATTTTTATTCAAAAATCATAATTACTCATACTATTCAATTTTAATAAAAATATTTTTTTAAAATTCATTAAAAATTGTTGACTAACAATAATAGTTTGATGTATTATTTTCCTAGTTAAATTTATTCCGCAGACTTATGTTTAATAAAACATATTTATAAGGGGCGTGTCTCTCGGTAGTATATTAGTTATACTATTAAGTTTGCTAAGAGAGAAACGCCCTTTTTGCGTACATTGGAGGTATTAGAAAATGAATGATTTAGAAATAAGTAATAATACTACTTTTGAAAGTATTAAACACATTGATGATGAAGGTAATGATTTTTGGTATGCTAGAGAACTTCAAAAAGCATTAAATTACGTACAATGGAGAAGATTTAAAAATGTCATTGAAAAGGCTAAAACTGCATGTAATTTAAGTTCTGTTGATATTGGTTTACACTTTGCCAACGTCGGCAAGGTGTTAGAAGTTGGAAACAATGCCAAAATGGAAGTAGATGATTATAGACTTTCTCGTTATGCATGTTACCTTATAGCTCAAAATGGAGATTCAAGAAAAGAAGTTATTGCAAAAGCTCAAACATACTTTGCTGTCCAAACACGAAAACAAGAATTATCTGAAAAAGATTATAGTGAATTATCAGAAGATGAGAAAAGATTCTATCAAAGAAATTTAACTAAAAAAGGGAATTAATCTTTAAATAACGTTGCTAAAAACGCTAGTGTTAAAAACTTTGATCAGTTTCACAATTATGGTTATAAAGGATTATACAATGGTGAAACAGCTGATGATATTGCTAAACGTAAAGGTTTACGATATAGAGAGGACATTTTAGATAATATGGGAAGCGAAGAATTAGCTGATAATTTATTTAGAATAGTACAGACCGAGGCAAAACTTAAAAGAGAAAATATTCAAGGTGAATTAAATGCCAATGAAACTCACTATAATGTTGGAAAAGAAGTTCGAGATACTATAAAAAGATTAGGAGGTACTATGCCAGAGGATATGCGAACACCAGAAAAAAGCCTGAAAACTTTAGAAAAAGAAAAGAAAAAGAGACTAACTAATAAAATACAGGATAAATTAAAGCAATAATCATGCTCAATTAATTAGTGTTTACTCATATTATTAAATTTAAAAATAAATCATAATAAAAGAACTTGAGAATATATCCCAAGTTCTTTTATTTATCACTATTCTTTTTATTATAAGTATCAAAGCTTTTTAAAATATCTATTGGTAATGCAAAAACAATAGTATTTGATTGATCACTTGATAAATCATTGATTGTTTCAAGTGTTCTTAAATGAACTGATACAGGGTTTTGAGCTAAAGTATCAGCAGCAATTGCTAAATTCTTACTTGCTTCAACTTCACCTTTTGCTTTAGTAATAACTGCTTCTTTTTCACGTTCTGCTTCAGCAACTCTTGCAATAACTCTTTTCATCTCTTCTGGTAGGGCAACATCTTTAAGTTCTACATTTTCAACCTTTATTCCCCAAGGATCAGTTGCCTTATCAATAATTTCACATATTTTTTGTGATATCATTTCTCTTTCGCTTAACAATTCATCAAGACTTACTTCACCTACGGCGTTACGCATAGTTGTTTGCGCAAGTTGACTTACTGCATAATGAAAGTTTTCTACTTCAAGTATTGCTTTACTAGCATCAAATATCTTATAGTAAATTACCGCATTAATTCTTACTGAAACATTATCCTTTGTAATAGCATCTTGTTCAGGTACATCAACAGCTTTTGTTCTTATATCAACTTTTCTAAAAGATTGAACTATAGGTAAAACAATATTCCATCCTGGATTCATTATCTTAGAAAATTTACCCTTAGTAAACTTAATACCCCTTTCATATTCATCAACTTGTCTTATTGAAGTTAATAAAATAAATGCAATCAAACCAATTATAAAATAAATCATACATCCTCCTTGTTAATAATATATCATATTTTTAATAAAATTTAAATACTATTCACTTCTTAAAGCCTCAACTGGATCTTTTTTAGAAGCACTTCTTGATGGAATCAAACCACCAATTAAAGTTAAGATAATACTTAAGATAACCAAAACAATAGCATTATTATATGGAAGAACAGCACCAAGTGGTATATCCCCAGTAAAGTGATGTATTACTGCATTAATTATCGGGATTAGAGTATAAGATACACCTATACCAATTAAACCAGACAATAATCCAATAATAAATGTTTCTGCATTAAAGATTGATGATATATTACCTTTAGAAGCACCAATACTACGAAGAATTCCAATTTCTTTAGTTCTTTCAAATACCGAAATATAAGTAATAATACCTATCATGATACTAGATACAACTAAAGATATCGAAACAAAAGCTATTAAAATATAACTTACTGCATCAACTATAGTTTTAATAGAACTAATTAAAATACCCGTTGTATCAGAATAATTTAACTTTTTATCTTTATCTATTTCTTCCATATGAACATTATAATTATCTAAGAAATCCATAAAATGTTCCTTACCATTAAAGCTAGTAAAATAAAATGACATATAAGTTGGATCTAATAAATCTTGATATCCTAATTTAATTAAATTACTTTTAGCATTTGTTTTTTCCCCGCTCATCATACTTTGAAATACTCTTGCCATTTCTTCTTTTGTCATATTAAATTTAAAAGAACTTGCTATTTTTTTGGTATCTACATTAAATGATTTCCCCATATTTTTCATAATAGCATTCATAAGTCCCGTTATTTTTTCACTAATTATTTTATTAATTTTCGCTTCTGTCATTCTACTAGAGGCTTCAACAATTGTTTTCATAATAACTGGATCATTATTAAATTCACTAGTATTATTATTTTTTATATCATCAATTAACTTTGCAATATCTTCATTAGTACAAGAATTATTCTCACAATTATTTTTTAAATACGATGTTAAATATGTCTTTAATAACCCTTTAAATATTTTCGATAAATTATCCGTTGATATTTGATATTCATTATTTAATCTATCAAGAATCTCTTTATTTTCTTCTTTAAGAAATAAAGAGTCAACCATTTCATCAACACCATCTAAGTTATAATCACTACCCATTTCCTTAACTAAATCTTTTAAAAATACATCAAAGTTATTTACTACATCATCTTTAGCTGGATCCGTATTAGTTGAAATTGATGATAACATCTCTTTTAAATAATTTTCCACAATTTTGTTAATTTGTTTATTATCCATTTTAACATTAAAAGCCGATTGTAACATATTTTTATCAACACTTATCATATCATTAAAATCAAAATTAACTTTATTATCTTCATCAAATCTTTGACCAGATATAACATCTATTTCTTCATTTAATAATTGTTTTTTAACAACCTCGGTATTTTTAGCATAATTAATTACATAATCAACTAACTCTCTTCGGTAATTTACTCCAGGATTAAGGGCCATCGAATTAACCCCTTCTTTAACAGAAACAATACCAACTATTTTTAATTTTTCTGCTTTATTATATAAATTATTCATATAATCTTTATCAGTAGACATATCTTCATATACATCATATTTTTCATTATATTTATATAAATCACTTGGCATAATAAGTCTTAAATCAAGGTTTAACAAATCATCATAACTAATAGTTAATGGACTATGACCTAAATTAACACTTTCTCCTTGCATAATCTTAGATACCATCATACTAAGTTCATCAGTATCTCTTAAACCTAAAGAATATACAAGTAAATCAGAAATACTATTTCGATCAGATAAAACAATTACCATTTCATTATATTTTTCTGGCCATTTACCCTTTAATATTTCATATGATTCATTTAGTAACTTTGTATTATCAATCATTTGACTATAAATTGATGCATATGCACTCATACTTTGCATCATATTGCCGCTAAACATACTACTAAATAAATTACCAGGATTTAGTTTCGCTAGCTTCTTACTTCCATCAATAGTATAAATATATGGATTAACTGAATAAGAATATTTTATTGTTGATAAATCATTTTCCACCTTTTCATAATTATTATCTAAGTATTTTTTAAAACTTTTTAAATCATTGGTACTAATATTTTTAAGCATAGAAGCAATAGTTTGTTTTTCTTTTAATACCTCTTCTCCATTATTATCATTATTAGAATCTCTCATAGATAACATCATACTGGCAATATCAGTAGATTCTTGCATGATATTCAAAGGATACGAAGTTAGTGCATCCTCACCTATTTTATCAACATAACTTTGAAAACCTGTTGATAAAGCAAGAATTAAAGCAATACCAATAATTCCAATACTACCTGCAAAAGCAACAAGAATCGTTCTTCCTTTTTTAGTCATTAAATTATTAAATGATAGTGATAACGCTGTTAAATAAGACATCTTTGTTTTTTTCGTTTTATTTTTAGCAATAAAACCATCTTCTTTAGTATTAATCTTTCCATCATATGGATTAGAATCACTTTCTATCTTACCATCTTTTATGGTAATTATTCTTGATGCATATTCTTGGGCTAACTCAGGGTTATGTGTTACCATAATAACTAATTTATCTTTAGATACTTTTTTTAGTATTTCCATTATTTGAACACTAGTAACAGAATCTAAGGCACCTGTTGGTTCATCAGCTAGCAAGATATCTGGGTCATTAACAAGAGCTCTAGCAATCGCCACTCTTTGCATCTGTCCACCAGAAAGTTGATTAGGTCTTTTCATCATGTGTTCAGAAAGACCTACCATCTTTAAAGCTTTTTTAGCTTTTTCTAAACCTTCTTTTTTAGATATTCCCGATAATGTTAATGCCAACATAACATTAGAAAGAATTGTTTGATGACCAATTAAATTATAACTTTGAAAAACAAATCCAATACGATGATTTCGGTAACTATCCCAATCAGCATCTTTATATTTTTTTGTACTCATTTCATTGATAATCAAATCACCTGATGTATATTTATCTAACCCACCTATAATATTTAAAAAAGTTGTTTTACCACTACCAGAAGGGCCAAGTATAGCAGCAAATTCTGATTTTCTAAAATTAACTGATACGTTATCAAGAGCTTTTTGTCTAAAACCTTCAGTTTCATATACTTTAGTTATCTTCTTTATTTCTAGCATACTTACCCCTCCTTTCAATAAGATTTTTTTATGTTTGTATTATACTACATTTCATATAAAATTACTATTATATTTTCAAAAATATGAAAGTTTTTATAATTCTTTCATATTTTTATATTCTCTTTTTATCCATTCCATTAATAAACTATAAATATAATTTTTTTCATTACTTGTTAAATCTTTTTCTTTTGGTATATGATGCCATTTTTCAATACATCCTCTACAACAACATGCACAAGCATGCATTGCAATAAATACTGGATGATTCTTCATTGGTGTTTGATGTCCATCAATATCTTTATTATATATACTTATTTTTGTATTAATAAAATCAATCATATGTTTACTAATAGTATCCATTTTCTTTTCATCAATATATTTAATCATTTTTTTATTTAAATGAAAACTACTTCTAAATTTAGATTTTGATAGTTCCTTTAATTTATTATCAATAATAATTTTTCTTTCCATAAATCACCAAAAAAAGTATAGATAACTATACTTTTAAATATTTCTTAACAGCACTTGCAGAACCAAGCATACCAACAACTGCCCCAATAAGTAAGATAAAGGCTCCTATTTTAAAGACAATCTCACTTGGCGGAACTAATGTAAAGATATCTGTTAATAACTTACCATTCATTATATCAAACAATGAATAATATCCATATACTACTAAAATAATAGGTAAAATAGATCCAATTATTCCAATTAACATTCCTTCAAAAACAAATGGTAATTTAATAGATATATTAGAAGCTCCTACAAGTCTCATAATAGATATTTCTCTTTTTCTTGAGAATATCGTAAGTTTAATTGTATTAATAATCAAGAATGTTGTAACAACCACTAAAGCAATAACCGCAATAAATGAAAACTTTTGAACACCATTAAAAGCCATTAATAACTGTTCTACCATTCCTTCTCCATAACTAACTCTAGTTACTTTAGCTAAATTCTTAATAGCCGTAGCTGTTTCTCCTATTTTATTAGCATCAATAACTTTAACAATATAAGTATTTTGTAAAGGATTTTCATCATCATCCCAAGCACTCATAATATTTTTAAAAGTTTCATTATTTTTCATCATATCTTCTTTTATTTCAGCTTTACTCTGATATGTAACAAAATCAGGATCAACATTATCAATTGCTTTAATCTGAGTTTCCAATGATGTTATATCAAAATTATCCGCTTCATTGCTAACAAATACAACTATTGATAAATCTTTTTTAAGTTTTGTAGTAAAATCATTAATATTAAATGTAATAATTAAAGCTACACCAACAATAATCAAAGTAATAATTACACAAGTAATTGATGCAATTGATAAAGAAAAATTTCTTTTAACACTTTTAAAAGCATCTCTAATACTTCTTCCAATAATTCTAAAGAATTTCATCAACATATTCCCCCTTCTTATAATCTTTAAATAAATGTCCATCTTTAAGGGCAATAACATGTTTTTTCATCTTATTAACAATTGTCTTATCATGAGTTACCATTAAAACAGTAGTACCTTCCGTTTCATTAATTTTAGATAATAATTCTACTATTTCCATGCTCATCGCAGGATCCAAATTACCTGTAGGTTCATCACAAATCAATACCTTAGGTTCATTAACTAAAGCTCTAGCAATAGCAACTCTCTGTTGTTCACCACCTGATAAGTTATCAGGGTATTCCCTAACTTTACTTTTTAATCCAACAAGTTCTAGTGCTTTTAAAACTTTAGGTCTAATGTTTCCTCTGGCTTCACCAATAGCCTCAAGAGCAAAAGCAACATTTTCATATACTGTTAATTTAGGCAATAATCTATAATCTTGAAAAACAATTCCCAATTTTCTTCTTAATTTATAAACACTTCTGTTTCTTAATTTTCCAACATTAATACCACCCATGATAATAGTACCTTTTGTAGGTTTTTCTTCACGATATAATAACTTTATTAAAGTACTCTTTCCACCACCAGAAGAACCAATAATAAAGACAAAATCTCCCTTTTCTATTTCTAGTGATAACTCATATAAAGCAGTAACACCATTTTTATATTGCTTAGTAACATTCTTAAATTCAATTAGACTCAATATAATCACCATACTTTCTAATATAAAAAATTATAACATGAAAAAAGATAAAATAATATACTTTCTTTAAAATTTCATAAACTTTTTATTTTTTATAACACATCATAATCCTTCAAAAATTAAATTGTATTTTAGATATATAAAACAATATGTTAAATTTAATGTATATTTAAAAAATTCATTTTAGAAAGAATTTTTCACATTTAATATATTTATAAAAATCCAACAAAAAAAACAACATTATGTTGTTTTCAATGTAAAATATCCAGGATTACTTGTTCCACCATCAACGTGTCCATAAGTACCATCATTTGGATTATTCCAATTAAAGCTTGTACCTGCACCACCAACCAATTCTGCACATTGTCCGAACATATAACTAGAATCAGAATATGTTGTAGCAGTCCAAAGATTAGATACATAAATTGTTTTTAACTTCTTACAATATGAGAACATATTATTTGTATTGTTACTATTACCAATATTAAAACTAGATAAATCAAGTGACGTTAACTTCTCACATCCAGAAAACATACCATATAAAGAAGCATTACTTGCAAAATTAAATCCATTTATTTGAACAGATTCTAATAATTTACAATTCATAAACATGCATCTTGCATCTTTAATTGCCGTAATATTAAATTCACTTAAATCAAGACTTTGTAATTTATAACAATTATAGAATACATTATATAAATCAAGCCCTGAACTTGTTACTATAAAATGATTATAGTTAACTCTTTCAAGATTCTCACAACCCTCAAACATACATTTTATATTACCGGTTGTTATTGAATCAAATGTAACATTTGTAAGTGATGTACAATTATGAAAAGCACTTTCAAGTCTACCACTACTATCAAAAGTAAATCCAGATAAATCAACAGATAAAAGGCTAGAGCAATTAGAAAACATTTGACCACCATCACCTATAGACCCGATAGTAACATTGGTAAGATCAACAGTTTGAAGATTTACACAATCATAAAATAATCCCCAAGCATTTACATTAGTACCACTTACAACAGCATTTTTTAATATTACCGTTTGAAGATTTTCGCATCCATAAAACATGCATATTATTTGATTACCTTTCATTCCAGTTAAATCAATCATAGTCATATCTTTACAATTACGAAACATTCCTGAAAGATTAGCGGATACATCCATATTAAATCCACTTAAATCAACATTTGTTAAATTTTCACATGCATCAAACATAAATGAAGTATTTAAAACATTTGCGGTATTCCATCCTGACAAATTAAGATTTACAAGATTGGTACAATTTTGAAATACAGCCCAAAAATTAACACCCCTACTTACATCAAGAGAACTTAAATCTAGATTTTGAAGACTTTCACAACCATAAAAGAATTTATCAAAGCTATGAATATTGCTTGTATCAAAACTACTTAAATCTACACTTGTTAAACTACTACATCCACTAAAGAATGATAGCATTCCTGTTACTTCACTAGTATTTATATTATTAAAATTAATTTTACTTACATTGGAAAAATCAGCAAAAAATGAATTACTATCTTGAGGGAAATAAATTACTCCTGGGCTTGCAATATATAATTTATTATTTTCAATCCATCCCTTTACTATTCCACTACCATCTTCTTCTGTTAAATCTATCAGATCAGCGTGTTCATTAATCATTTCCTCGCCCATCCTAATAAAATTAATTTCCGTTACACTACTTCTATCAACTGTACTAGGAATTTGTTTCATATCATTTCTACTTGTTGGATCACCTACCCATATTCCTTCATTAGCTTCTACCTTTACTTTAAAGGATAAGCCATTTGTTTGTAAAGCATTCCATTCACTTGTTGTAAGAATGGTTCTTCCTCTTTGCCATTCAACATTTTCATCTGGTGTATCTGTAATAGCAATACTATCTTCATCAATAAAAGCTCTTATCGCAATTGTTCCATTAACTTCCGCTGCACCAGGTCTTATATAACCAACAAATACATATTTTCCATTATCTAAAATATCACTTTCTTCTATTAGTGATTTATAAATTGATGTATTTCCACCATGATTTGTAAAATAGTCTTCATCACTTGTTCCTAATTCACCTGTCTTTTCTGGTATAACCATTATACCCACAGGAACATTTTTATTAGCATTAATACTTGTATTAACATCTTCCAAAGTAACAAGATATTCTATTCCTTTTGAATATGTTGTATCCCCATTTATAGTTATTACTACTTCGCTTGAATTTGTATTATCAGTTAATGCATCACTTGCTGATATAGGAAAAACATTTGTTAAATTAATAGTATTATCTTGAGTACTATTAAAATATATTCTCCCTACTTTTACAGTATTAGATCCACCTGTTCTTGTATAATTAAAAAAAGTATATGTTACCCCAACTGATGCTAAAACTATTAATAAACCCACCATTACTAACAATATATCTTTTTTTTTCATATTATCTCCTACCTTAATAACATAATTATTATCTCAAATAAAGAATTATTTGTCCATACATTATTAAACATTTTCAAAAAAATAAATGCTATCTACTCTGAAAAGAAAAAAAAATCTATTACTATCATCCCAAAATATATACTTCATTATCAATAATATAATCTTTAAACACATTTTCTTATTTTTTTTAAAGATTTGCAAAATATATTTTATCACCTTACATTATCCAATAATAACTATAATAAAAAACCTCAAACATCTGAGGTTTCATGAACATTAAAAATAATCCAAATAATTATTTTACCAATCTTTTTATTTTTTTATTATTGTGTTTAATATTTTTTAAATAATCCAATAATAAACCATTACTACTATATTCTAATACTTTTCTAACTGGAACTAATTTATTATTTATCATAACTCCACTATTAATATTAAGACCTTTTTTTAATTGTATACAATTATTATCCCTAGTTAATAAATTTCTAAAAACATAATTATTACTTTTTTTAAGTTCAAAATCTTCACTTAAAATAATAATCTCTAAAGCTTCATTATATAAAGATGCATCAATAACATCATAACCTAACAACATTAATGATGCTATAACACTTTCAAAATTAACTGTTTCCATAAATCCCCCTTATCATGATAAAAGAAATTACTTTCTTAATACCTTACTATTATTTAATGTAATATCAAAGATATTCATGATAATTTCTTTTTCTTTTGAACTAAATAAATAATTCATCTCATTTATATTATTAATTCCTATACTTGATATCTTTTTTATTACAATGTTTCTAAAATCCAATGATTTTAAACATTCTATTAATTTCTTATTAGAATGTAATGCCAAAAATGTATTCATAGATATATTTAAATTTTTCAACTTTATAATACTATTCAAAGACATACCTTCCTTAAATTGGTATACTCCATTAACATAATCAAGATGCTTATATAAAGTGGATGATTCATCATCTTCCATAGCAAAATAATACATATCACTTTGCAATAATTCTTCAATAGTATAACCTAGTAATAAACTATCTACTTTATCAAAACCTAAAAACAACAAACCTGATAAAACATTTTCTAAACAAATTTTTTCCATACATTTCCTCAACAAGCGTTTATTATACCATATTTTTTTCTATATATCAAGTTTTTCCTGTTCTAGATCTTTAAACATCTTTTTCATTGTCTCATTATTATATGTTAATTTCTTTATTGTTAAGTCTTCTACTTTATTATTGGCAAGACGTAAATTATCATCTGTTTTAAGCAAATTCTCTTTAATTTTATTTAAATGATCAATAGTATTATCAATTTCTATTATGGCTTTACTAAATCTTTCACTTGCAAGTCGATAATTTCTTCCAAAACCTTCTTTAAATTTATTAATATTATCTTCAAAGTGTGTTATATCAATATTTTGATTTTTTAAAATATTTAATTCTTTTTTATACTCAAGTGCTTTACTAGATAAATTTCTAATTAAAGTTATCATAGGTATAAAAAACTGTGGTCTTATTACATACATCTTATCATATAGATGAGATACATCAACTATACCTTCATTATAATAATCATTATCTATTTCTAAAAGTGAAACTAAAACTGCATATTCACAATGCTTTTCCCTACGATCTTTATCTAGTTCTTTTAAGAAATCTTCATTTTTATGTTTTGTAGCGGTTAAATCATTTTCATTCTTCATTTCAAACATAATAGATACTATTTCGTTATTATCATCATCAAAATCTCTAAAAATAAAATCTCCCTTAGAGCCTGTTTTACTATCATTATCCTTATTAAATGTAGCGTTTTTAAATAATGGTCTTAATTTATTAAATTCATTATTACAATGTACTTCAAGTGATTCTCCAACCATTTTCGTAGATTGTCTTGCTTTAAAATCTTTATAATAAGCAATTTGTTCTTCCTTATCCTTTAATTTACTTTCATATTTTTCTTTTATGGAAGCTTCTTTTATTTGATATTCTTTATCTTTAATTTCGATTTCTTTTTGTTTTTCACTATCTAAAATATCTAATTTATTTTTTAAATTATTTATTTCCATTTCTTTTTTATTTAAATCACTTTGATATTTTATTTCCATATTTTTTGTTAATAATTCTTCTTGAATTTTTAATTTACTTTCCAAGTATTTAATCATTATTTCTTTATCACTGATTTTCCTCTGATACTCTTCGTTTAATTTAGATTCCAAAAGTTTTAAAGATAATTCTTTATCTTTATTATAATTTTCTTCTTCTCTTTTTAATTCTTTTTCAAATTCATGATCTCTTATTTGTTTAACAATAGATTCATAATCCATTTCATCTATTTTAAATATTTTTCCACAATTAGGACATTTTATTTCATTCATATTCCCTCCATTAATTAACATTAGTTTATCATTAAGAAAAAATTTTATCAACAAAAAAGAGAAAAACTAATTTCTCTTCTAATAAACTTTTACATGAATATCACTTAATGTACCTTTAATAAATCTTCTTAAATTTAAATTTTCATCATGACCAGCACCAAATATTAAAGTATTATTAAAGTATGTTGTAAATGTTGAAAAATCCATATTACCAGCAAATGTCTCTCCACCATCTAGACTATATGAGATAACATTATTTCTTCTTCGAATAATGATATTCATACCATCTGTAAGTGTAACATTAACATTATGTTTTTTATTTCCATTTACATTTATTTCAATATTATAGTTATTGGTTTTCTTATTATGATGTAATACAATACCAGGCCATGGTGTTCCTTTTTCATCCATTACTGCTAGAATAGTAGCATTCTCAACTTGAGTAGTAACATCATCTAAAGAATCAATAGTAAATGATATATCAAAATCTTTATGAATATTATACTTTGTAAATAAAGTTATACCCGTATCAATGGCTGTATCAATAGTTCCATCAAATGTATGAGCTCCTACTAAATTATATTCATCTTTTTCCCATACAGCGTAAAGTGTTGTATTACCAATATTTTTAACAGTTTCTTGATCTAAATAAACATCCCCACTTCTATTTGCTTTAGTATTCCATCCAATAAATTTATAACCATCTTTAGTGAAGGTATTTGCATTAATATTTTGACAAAACTAAAATTATGATAATTAGATTTTCTTCTTTTCATAATCCATCTCTTTTAGGTTTATTTTTTCTTTGTAATTTCTAAATCACTTGCTTTAACAGTGTATAAATATACAATATTTTGATGAGCTATATAGAAATAACTCTTAACATGACTTGTTACATTATAATACATTATTGGTAAAGTTAAATTATCATGAATATCTAATAATTCATTAAAAGTATTGACTTTAATAACTTCTTTATCTTCAAAGGAAATAATGGTTTTCGATTCTGCAATTAACCTATCATATTCTCTTAATAATTTCTTGATATAAGCATCATAAACTTTATTATTATCAGGAACACGATATTTTCTCATTGTCATAATCATAACATATAATCCCATAAAAATACTAAAACCAGCAACTACTAAATATAATGTATTTTTAAGAACTAATCTTTCTCTTACAATCATGCTACTTTTTCTATTAATATCAACAAAATTTAATTCTACATCAATTGCTCTTTCAGATAAAGGAATTGTTAAATACATATCACTATCACTTGATATACTAAATTTACTATCTTCATTTAAAGAATCTTTCTTGATTTTCATTGTTACAATAAGATAACTTTCCGTATCAAGACCATAAGCTGATTTAAAAGAATTAGCAACATCATTATATTTATTATAATCAATATCAAGAGTTTCATAGATTCTTGCATTTTTATCATTACTTTTTAATTCTTTTTCTTTTAATAATTCATAATCTTTTTCATAAAAAGATTTACCACTTTTATCTTTAATAACTAATTTACCATCAATATTATATTTAAAATCAATATCCGTTTTCTCATCAATATCAAAATTATAATCAAATTTAACTTGTATTTTATTAATTAAACTTGCTACATATTTCATAT
This sequence comes from uncultured Clostridia bacterium, assembly GCA_947165365.1. Classification (GTDB taxonomy): domain Bacteria; phylum Bacillota_I; class Bacilli_A; order RF39; family UBA660; genus RUG12783. The sequence goes on from CAMVAF010000020.1 coordinate 25,575, forward strand.
TTTTAGGTAAACATTTTGTTTCATAAAAAGAATTATTATTTAAACATACACTATAATCAATGTTACTTTTTTCAGTATAAGAAACACTTTTTCCTGATTCTAAGTAAATAGTCTTTAATAAAAGATATGTTCCAAAAGATATAAGTAGTAAAACTAACAAAACTCTTCCCATAATTCTTAAAGGTAGTCCAATATACATACCATGAGATTTTTTAGGAGTTTCTATTTTATCAAAATTTTCTTCTTTTACTATTTCTTCTTTCTTTATAGAATCACTTTTTTCCTTTGTTTTAACAACCTTACTAGGTGTTTTTTTAGTTTCCTTTTTTGTTACAACATCATTCTTTTTTTTCTTATTTTTATCAGTATTTGCCATTTTTTCACCTCTTACAAATCATTTAACCAAACAGTTGGTAATCCAATATATGGTATTTTTATATTCACAACACCAATTATCATATCTTTATTTACAATATAATTATCTAGTGATTTATTAGCATCACCTTTAGTATAAATATATAATTCATCATTATTATTTACCATTTTTACTATTCTATGAACAATTATTTTATTATCATATTTAACGGCAATAATATCGCCTACTTTAATATCATTTAAATTATATTTTTGATTAACAATAACTACATCACCAATTGATATATTAGGTACCATACTTCCAGTAGCTATCGCAATAGCATAATATTTAAAAAATCCTGATGAAAAATAGACAACAACCGCAACAAATATCCCTGTTAAACTAATACCTAATAACCTATGTTCATTATTATCTCTCAAAGGTTTATTCATCTTTCTATTTTGAACAAAAGTAAACACAGAATAGAAAATTACTACAGGAAACAATAATTTTAATAGTGATCCTACATAATTTCCTGTACTAGGCATAATAGGAATAATACTTGAATATAAATTAACAATTAAAAGCCATAAGATATTAGGAATAAAAGAAATCTTTTTAGCTATATAAGTAGCTGTTACATTTCTACTAATCGAAGGTAGGAAAGTTAAAGCAAAAAATAAAAATTTACTATACTTACTACCAGTAAAACCATTAGCTAAAGTAAAAGTAACATCTAACATAATAAATAAAATAATTGTTAATACTAATAAAAACTTTGATTTTTCCCCTTTTCTTAATAAATTATATATTAATATTTCTTTTAAAACTAAAGATACTATAAAAGGAATAATAAAATTAGTTAAACCATAAATACTTGTTAAAGTATCTGTTTTTACAAATCCAATAATTAATCCTGATAAATAATAAATAATAAAACAAGTTAAAATAACTATTAACAAATTAATAATTATTTCTTTATTATATCTATTATTTGCTTTTTCAAAACCAAATAGATACTTTGTAACAATCATCATTCCAATTAATAGCAAAAGGATATTTTGATAATTTAATATACTTGATATAAAACTATTTAAAATTAACAAGAATATGATAATAAATTCAAATATGAATAATCTTAATTCACCCTTTTTCATTCTGCCTCCAAATAGTTTTATTAAAGTATATTAAGAATAATCTTAATATATCTTTTTATTAATCAGTTGACTTATAAGTTAAAGCAATAAGTGGTATAGTAACAGTGAAATCACCATCAGTTACTGCAGAACCATCAAGATATTCAATTTTTAAAGTAATATCTTCTGTTCCTGTTGTAGCAGCTAGTGAATGATTTGAAATATTACTTACATTACCAGCAGCAGCACTTGTTACAACCATTTCATTAGTTGTATCAGTTCCTGGAGTAACAGTTACTTTAATACCAGAACATGCTTCAGCAATATTTTGAGTTGCGCTATTAACACCAGTTCCTGTTTTAGCCTCACAAGTAATCTTATTAGATCCAGTTGTAATTTGATCTAAGTAAGCAATAAAAGTACTTTTATTTTCAACAGTAGCTTTTAGTGTTACAGCCTCACCTGGTGCAGTAAACCCAACTTGAATACCAGACCATAAAGTCTTTTCAGTATCAATTGTACCAGCACTTGTTACCGTAGCATTACCAGTATGACCCACTTCAACTGCTGAATTTTCTTTATATTTAACGTTAGGAGTAAATGTATTTTCTGGAGTAACATCAAATTTTGTTTCTTGAATATTTAATGTTTGAGTATAAGTAGCAAAACCAATTGTTAAAGATAAAGTAGCAATTGCAAGAGCAGCCA
>CAMVAF010000021.1 GCA_947165365.1 uncultured Clostridia bacterium
TAAAATCCTGCGAGAATAAACCCTCGTGTCGGTTCAAGTCCGACCTTAGGCACCATCTTATTGGAGGAATACCCAAGTCTGGTTGAAGGGATCGGTCTTGAAAACCGAGAGGTCGTGAAAGCGGCGCGTGGGTTCGAATCCTACTTCCTCCGCCATTTTTAAAATTTAATATATCGCGGGATAGAGCAGTCTGGTAGCTCGTTGGGCTCATAACCCAGAGGTCGTAGGTTCAAATCCTTCTCCCGCAACCAATGAATGGTCTGTTAGTGCAGTGGCCTACCACGTCTGCCTGTCACGCAGAAGATCACGGGTCCGAATCCCGTACAGACCGCCATGTGGCTCTATAGCTCAGTCGGTAGAGCAAGGGACTGAAAATCCCTGTGTCGCTGGTTCGATTCCCGCTGGAGCCACCAGTTTGTATTTATTTGCTAACCATAGGGGTTAGTTTTTTTTTTTATATTGTTAAAATAATTGACTTTATATGATAATTTTGATAACATTAATAATGTAATAATATGGAAGATATATTAATCTTTCGTTATGTGATAGGAGTAATAGAAATGAAAAAAATAACATGCTTGTTTTTAGTTTATGTATTAATGCTAATTGGTGTTAATGCGCAAGAAAATGTTACGGTAACGACCACAAATTTAAATGTTTCAAAAGACAATGATGCGATTTTTAGAATTAATTTTAATGAATTAAATGGTGTTGCTGTTGCAGGCTTAATTAATATTGAATCAGAAGATACAAATATTGCAACTGTAGATATTGATAAATATTTTTTTGATACGGGACTTGATGGCAATCAAAAATATTTAGATATTACAGTACATGGTGTTGCATATGGGTCAACAAATATTAATGTTTTATTAACAGATGTAGTAACATTTGATGATGAACAAATACAAGGTACTATTACGGTAAATTTAACAGTTACTAAGGAAGATGCTGTTTGTCCTACCATTACAGCATACAATGGAACATATGATGGAAATAGTCACAAAGTTACATTAAACGGTGGAAGTGGTGGAACAATTCAATATCGAACAAGTACAACAGGAACATGGAGTAATACGGAACCAACAAGAAAGGATCAGGGAACAACAACAGTATATGTACAAGTATTAGGTGATGAAAATCATAATACTGTAGATTGCGGTAGTAATAAAATAACAATAAACAAAAAAAGTGTAACTGTAACTGCAGATAATAAGATAATGAATTATGGTGGAACTATACCAAGTAATTCTTATACTATAACTGGGGCTATTGGTAGTGAAAATGCTGTAAGTGGAACAGCAAGTTATATAGTGAAAAATGGAAATGGAGAAACAGTATCTGTAAACAGTAATCTAAATGCCGGAAACTATACAATAATTCCAAGTGGGTTAACAGCAGGAACAAATTATACGATAACGTATGCAAATGGTACATTAACAGTAAATAAAGTAAAGGCAGAAATAACATGTTCAAATAAAAATTATACAGGAAGTACTTTAACAATTGCAAGTTGCCAAGGTGGAACTATAAGTGGTGCCAATCATGTTGATGTAGGAGAATATGATATTCAATGTACTGGCGATAGTAATCACTTTGATGCAACAATAACAAAATGTCAAATTATTGATACACCAATTGTCACTACAAGTGAAGCAACAGTAACTGATAGTGAAGTTATTTTTGAAATTAGTTATAATTATAACTTATCATATTCCGAGATGAAACGTCGTTTAAATAAAAATAACCTAGAAGTATATGACATAAATAATAATTTAGTTACGACTGATTCCAAAAATGTCGGAACAGGAGGAAAAATTAAATCATTAGGAAATTATTATGACATTATTGTAAAAGGGGATGTTAATGGTGATGCTAAAATATCTATGAATGACTATCTTTCCATAAGAAAACATATTTTAGGTACTGCATTAATAACTGATCCGGTTGTAAAAAAAGCATCAGATATGAATGGTGATAATCAAATAAAAACCATGGATTATATAGCGATTAGAAAAATAATGATGAAAGGATAAAATTTTATGAAAAAAATAACAAACATTTTAATTTTTGTAATCTTATTTTTGACATTAAATGTAAAGGCGACTGGAAGTATTGATGTATCTCCTACTAGTATATCAATGGAAAAGGATGAAACAAAAAAAATTCAAATTACTGCATCAAATAGTGCCGCATTATTAGAGGTTACATCATCAAATAATGCTGTTGCCTCTTTGAATGTAGCAACAAGTGAAACCATAGTGGCAATAGAAAATGGTTATCGAATATTTGTTGATAAAAATACAGTAGAATTAAATGTTATAGGTAATGGATCAGGAACAGCCACAATAAATGTTTATCTAAAAGATGCGGCTACATATGATGATGAGGATTTAACTGGAACAACCAAAAAGGTAAATGTTACTGTTACAGCTTCAACTACTAATCCTACTTCAACACCTACACCAACATCTACAGTTAATCCTACTGCTACACCAACGCAACAACCAACCATAACATCAACACCTACTCCAACATCGGGAATAACACCATCACCAACCACTACTATCGAAGCAACGAGTACACCGATACCATCTTCAACAGTTAATCCTTCTACACCAAATCCAACTAGCACACCAAATAATAATCAATCTATAAATAATGTTCCAAAAACTGATATGGATAGAAAAGGTATTATATATATAATTGTTATTATATTAATTCTCACCGGTGGCGGATTTATTATTTATTATAACTATAAAAAAGACAAAAATAATGAATAGTGATATGAAAAAAATATATGGTGATATATATGAAGAAGTTTTTAATAATTTTTATTGTAATTCTCATACCAGTTATTATTTATGCATATCAAGTTGGTGATGTAGATGGAAATGGTAATATTTCTACGCTTGACTATATATCAGTTAGAAATCACATTTTAGGGAATACTCTTTTAACGGGGGATAAGTTTACAAGAGCAGATGCTAATTTTGATAATAAAATATCATCATTAGATTACATTGCTATTAGAAAGTTAATAATGAGTCCATCACCACTTCCTAAGTCTATTGTTGCTCCAAATGCAAAATCGGTTGATTTTGTCTTACTATGGGGACAATCCAATATGTTAGGTAGTGTTGGTTATTCAACTGAACAAGCTGATAATACAAATCTTTTACGTGGAATAGATGAGGATATTATTTTAAATAATAAAAAATATGGTTATGTTACTGTTGATATTCCTAGTAATGTTGCTTTTGAATATAAATATTTAACTAATAGTTTAGTAGATATAAGTACTAATCCCCAAACATTTGGTGAAACAATATATTATAATAATGGTGTTTTATCTCAAAGTGGGGTTGAGGCTTCCCTTAATGAAAGTATTGGTACTAATATGCTGCCATATTTAGCAAAGGAATACTATGAAAAAACAGGTAATAAAGTAGTTTATGTAATGGGAGCAAGAGGTGGATATGATATTAAATGCTTTTCACCTGATTCTATAAAAAATACTTATCAGACAATTGTTACGAAATATAATGCAGCCTTAAATTATATTACTAGCAATGGATATACTGTCAATAATAAATTTTATGTTGTTTATCAAGGGGAAAGTGATATGACTTCCGATTTGATAAATGATTATGCAAATAATTACAAAATAGTTCATGATAATTTATCAAGTGAATTGGGACTAAAATTTGGAGCTCTTGTAAAAATGGTAAGAGGTGATGGTGAGTGTAGTAATTTTCCATTTCTTGAATCTATTCGTGAGCAACAAGATGCTTTGATAAATGAAAATGAAGATATAATTGAAGGTACTGATTTCCTATATCAAGAATATTGTGTAAAAGGAAATAATACATTGTTTGGTGTTAAACATCCTGATCTTGATAACTCTATTCATGTTAATTCAGCAGCCCTAAGTCAAGTTGGACGAAATATATCGCAAAATATTGTGTCATCTAAAAAGGTAAATGCTATAATGAACTCACAAAATTGGCAAAAAACAAATCTAAATAATACAGTTGTAAATGCCAATAAAGCAACGAGTAAAGTATGTGGATTGCCTATCCAAAATGGAAAGATGGAATATTATACTGAATGCAATGGTATAAAAACTGTAAATGTAGAAAATGGATGCGCTAATATTTCTCTTAATTCATGCAATCAAAAACAAACTTTAAATTATTACTTAAGAAATGATGATACTGAAATACCATGGGATAGTGTTAGTAACATTGGTGAATATTTAGTACTTGCAGGGATATATAATCAGTGGCTTCATCCAGAAACACCGGCTTTTAATGCATTAAATCACTTAGGTTCTCATGTATCAATGTGTGATGTTTTATCATCATATGTAAAAATAATAGGTGAAGTTGCTATTCAAAATAATATCGATGATGGTAATAAGACATTTATTGAAAAATTATACAAAGCTATATTAGGAAGAGAAGCAAGTGAAGTCGAAATTGAAAACTGGATAAATGTACTAAATAGCGGTACTTCTAGAGTTAATGTATTAAATAGTTTTATAGAAGGAAATGAGGCTAGAGAAATATATTCTTCCTGGGGATATAATTAGATTTAGAATTTGTTTTTAACAAATTCTTTTATTTGTGATAATTATAGACATTATCTTTTCAATTTGATAAAATAATTATAGAAGGTGAGATATGATACCTATATATGTAAAAACAGTATATTCTTTTCTCGAAAGTTTAATTACAATAGATGATTTAATTAGTTTTGGTAAAAAAAATAATTTTAAATATTTATGTATTTGTGATGATAATATGTATGGTGCCATGGAATTTATTATTAAATGTCAAAATAATAATATTATTCCAATAATTGGTCTTGATTTAGGTTCATATCTTCTTTTTTCCGAAAATTATTATGGATACCTTAATTTATTACAAATTAATAATTTAAAAGAAGAAAAAGATGTAACTCTTGATGATTTATCAAAATATTCTAAAAATTTAATATGTTTAAAAAATGAAGATAGTAATATAAGACTAGAAGATATTTTTGAAAAATGTTATATTTATAGTTTTAATAAAGAAAAAAATAATTATTTAAAAAAAATATTATGTCTTAATAAAGATGATGTTGATGTTTTAAAACATTTATTCATGTTAAAAGAAAACAAAACAGTTGCAGATGATAGTCCATTTTCTCAAGATATATTTTATGAAGAAAATGATTTTTTTGATTTTTTTTTGATGTGTAGTTTTAAGTTACCTGAATATCAATTAAAATTACCTGAATATAATTTATATAATGATACCAAAGGTCTTGATAATGATGAATATTTATATAATTTGAGTGTCAATGGTCTTACTAAGAGATTAAATGGTAAGATAACTTTATCATATAAAGAAAGATTATTGTTTGAGTTGGATATTATTAAGAAAATGGGTTATTCAAATTATTTTTTAATAGTTTATGATTATATTAAATATGCTAAGAAAAATGATATTTTAGTTGGTCCTGGAAGGGGGAGCGCTGCAGGTAGTCTTGTGGCATATTCTATTGGTATAACAGAAGTTGATCCTATTAAATATAATTTATTGTTTGAAAGGTTTTTAAATATTGAAAGAATTAGTATGCCTGATATAGATACTGATTTTCCTCAAGATAAACGTGATGATATTATTAATTATTGTATTAATAAATATGGACAAAATCATGTTGCTGGTATTATTACCTTTAATACTTTTGGTTCTAATCTTGCTATTCGTGATATGAGTAGGGTTATGAATATTAAAGACTATATGATAAATGATTTATTAAAAAAGATTGATTCTCACAAAACATTGTTTGAACAAAAAGATAACATTGATATAAAAAAAATATTAAATAGTGATAAAAGATTAAAAAAATGTTATGATATTGCGGCTAGAATTGAAGGTATTCCTAAAAATTCTTCAACTCATGCTTCTGGTATTGTTATTTCAAATACACCATTACAAGAAATCGTACCAATCAATATGGTATATAATAAATACATTATTGGATATTCTGGTGAATATTTAGAGGGGTTAGGACTTTTAAAAATGGATTTTCTAGCTAATCGTAATTTAACAATTGTTAAAGATACATTGGATTATATAAAAAAATATGAAAATAAAAATATCGTTTTTAATGATATTCCTTTAAACGATAATAATACTTTTAAAATATTTAGTGAAGGGGAAACACTAGGGATATTTCAATTTGAAAATTATGGAATGCAACAATTTTTAAAAGACTTAAAACCAAGTAATTTTAAAGATATTTACAATGCCAATGCTTTTTATAGACCTGGTCCTAGTGATAGTATTCCACTATTTTTAAAAAGAAGAAATAAAAAAGAAAAAATATATTATTATGATGAGAGATTAAAAGATATTTTAAAGGATACAGAAGGAATCATTGTCTATCAAGAACAAGTTATGCAAATAGCTAATGTTATGGCGGACTTTTCTTTAGGAGAAGCGGATATCTTAAGAAGAGCAATTAGTAAGAAAAAAATAGATGACATTACAAAATTAAAGGAAAAATTTATAAAAAACTCTCTTAAAAATGGATATGGTGAAAATATTGTGATGGAAATCTTTAATGATATTATAAAGTTTGCTGGTTATGGTTTTAATAAATCCCATAGTGTTGCTTATAGTTTATTATCATATAAAATGGCTTATTTAAAAGCTAATTATGCTAAATATTTTTATTTATCAATTTTAAATAATATTGGAAATGATGTTAAAGTTCCGTTATATATTAAAGAAATGAAATATCGAAATATTAAAATAATGAAACCAAACATTAATAAAAGTACTAATATTTATCAGTCTTATTATAATTATTTATTGTTGCCACTTAACACTATTAAAGGGATAAGCAATGTTATATCTAAAAAAATAATTGATTTAAGAGAAAATGGTTTTTTAGATATATATGATTTTTTTGTTAAAATAACAAAAGAAAATATAGGGTTAGAAGTTATAAAATCATTAATAATGAGTGGAAGTTTAGATGATTTGTATCAAGGAAGACGTACTTTAATGGATAATCTTGAAAATCTTATGAATTATGGTAAATTGGTAAAAAAGTTAGGATATGATTTTGTACTAAAACCTGATATTGTTAAAAGTGATGAATATGATAAAGAAATATTAATTAATAGTGAAAAAGACTTGTTTGGTTTTTATTTATCGAATCATCCTGTTAATATATATAAGAATAATGTCAAGAATAGTGTAAATTTGGGTGATATAAGTAAATATTATAATAAATTTATTACATGTGTTGGAATGGTTGATAGAATAAGGGAAGTAACTACTAAAAAAGGAGATGTTATGGCTTTTATTTCTGTTAGTGATGAATCAACATCATGTAGTATAACAGCATTTCCTTTAATTTATCATGATATAAAATTAAAAAAAGGTGATATAATTATTATAGAAGGAAAAGTAGAAAGAAGAAATGATTTTGAAATTATTGCTAAAAAAATAGTAAATGTAAAGGAGAATATATGAAAAAAACCAAGATTATTGCTACAGTTGGACCAGCAAGTTTTAATATTAATACAATTTATGATATGGTACAAAGTGGTGCCGATGTTATTAGAATTAATTTATCACATGCTGATTTTAAATTTTGTGATAAAGTAATTAAGATGGTTCGTGATGTTGAAAAAAAACTTGATAAACCTATTGGTATTATGTTAGATTTATGTGGTCCATCAGTAAGAATCGATAAATTTATTGAAAATACGGCAACCTTACAAAAAGATCGGGAAATAAAATTATATAATTATCCTGTTATTTGTAACAACACGCAGTTTTCTGTTAATTATCCTAATTATATTAAAAATATTGAAATTGATGATGAAATATTGTTAAATGATGGTAAAGTTGTTTTGAAAGTTATTGAAAAAACTAATGATTACTTAAATCTATTGGTTATTGAGGGTGGAACAATAAGAAGTAATGAAACAATTTATTTAAGAAATAAATTGATTCCTATGCCATTTATTAATTTGAAAGATCATGATGCTATTTTATATGGTATTAAAAAAAATGTTGATTTTCTTGCTCTTTCATATGTAAGAGATGAACAAGATGTTTTATCAGTTGTTGATATGTTGATTGAAAAGGGTAACAATCATATTGAGATTATTTCTAAAATTGAAAATATGAGTGCCATTAATAATCTTGAAGAGATTGTTAAAATAAGTGATGGTGTGATGGTTGCTAGAGGTGATTTAGCAATCGAAGTATCTTTTGAAAAATTACCAACATTGTCTAAAATGATTTTAAATAAAACAAGAGAATATGAAAAAATTGGAATTGTTGCTACAGACTTTTTACTTAGTATGGAAGAAGAATTAAGACCTGCAAGAAGCGAAATAACGGATATTTATAATGCTGTTATGGATAAATGCGATGCTATTCTTTTAAGTGGTGAAACAACAATAGGGAAACATCCTGTACTTGCTGTTGACACTTTATCAAAAATTTTAGCTAGTGCTGAAGAAGATTTTGATTATGATAATAATATTAAAGAGACATTTGCTAATAGTATGAATGATATAACTTCTAATATTGCTTATTCTGTTTTTAATGCCGCGAAAAATTTATCTGCAAGATGTATTATTACAAATACTAATAGTGGATATACTGCTTTAAAAATTAGTCATATAAAATGTTCTTGTCCGATAATTGCCTTTAGTCCTAATTTAGAAACATTAAGATTATTGACAATTAATTATGGTGTAATTCCTAAAAAAAGTGTTGAATGTAAAAGTACTGATACTATTGTTAAAATGTGCGTAAAAAAGGCTCGTAGTGAATTTGATTTTGAAGAAGGGGACATTGTAATTATTACTGGAGGTTTCCCAATTAATACTAAAAATACAAATTTTATGAAGATAGAGGTTATATGATGAAAAAAGGATTTACATTGACCGAATTATTAGTATCAATCGTAATAATTACGATGCTTTTGATGGTAGTATTACCAACTATTAATGGTATTATGAATAAGAATAATGATGAGTTATGTAGTTCATATAAAGAGATGGTTATTGAATATGCCATGGTTAGTGATAAAAAAGAAAATGATACAATAAATTTGAGTGATTTAGATGGTCTTGATAAAGTAAAAAAAGAATGTACAGGATATATATCTGTTGATAAAACTACCACCCCATATACATATACACCACATTTAACATGCCCTAAATGCCCTAATCTTTCTTAGGAATATTTTAGAATTAATTTACATATAAATTATTATGAAAAAATTTAAAACGAAAAAATATCATAATAATCGTAAATTAATTCTTCTTTTTTTTATTATTATCTTTTTTATTGTATTTATTTATTTTAGTTTTCAAAAAATAAATAAAAGCTATAATAACATTGTTCTTTTTTTATTAAAAGATATGAATAAAGAAAAAAATAGTTATTCTATTGTGAAAAATTTAGATTATTTGGTAAGTAATTATTCTTTCGATGATTCTTTAAATAAAATAGTAAAGAATCCCGAAATAATTTATATATATAGTACTAATAATGATACATATCATGAAGATCCAATTATTACAGATGCTATTAATTATTTACAAAAAAATTTAAAAAAATTAGGTATTAAAAGTATTGTTGATGATAAAAAAATAACTAATTTATCTTTAGAGAAAATGGATAATGCTGAAAAAGATATGGTAAATAATCATAACATATCATATTATATTGATATTCAAAAAGCTTTAATAGATAAAACCAAAATAACTATTAATAATAAAAATTATAGTAAAATATTATTTGTTCTTGAAAAAAATAATTCTAATTACCAAAAAATAAAAACAATATATGAAAAGATGAATGATTATTTAAATGAAAATTATCCAGGATTATCAAGAGGTATTTTAGAAAAAAATGATAAAATTCAATACTTAGGTGAAAATAATTTATTAATTGAAATAGGTGGATTAGATAGTACCGAAGAAGAGGTAAATAATTCGACAGAAATTATTGCACTAATGCTATACAATATTCTTGGTGATAAAATGTGAAATATTTTAAAATTATTTTAGTAATATTGGTTGTCATGTTTTTAGGTCTTTTTTTTGCATATCAAAATGGTTTGGGAGAAAGATGGAATAATGAAAGAAAAATTTTAACAGAAGAAATGATTAAAGAATACGAAGAAGATTTAAAAAAAGGTGTGGATGTAACTAAAAAAGAATATGTTGTGGTAAAACCAACATATTCTAGTGTGTATTCTTCAAGTATTTTAAAAATATCTAAAAAGATTGAAGAAGGTATTAATAACGTTATCAAATACTTCTTTCGAAAAATAAGTGATTCCATTAATGAGTAGTTTTTTTGGTATTTATATATGTTAAGGCTAAAATCATTGGAAGTGAAAAACTATATGGTATAACATAACGATAATATGTATTCACAGGACCTAAGGTAGATGCAAGAATTATTGAAAAAGCCGGAAGTAATAAAAGAAGAAATCTTTTTTTGTTAGCTGATATGAAATGACCAATTAAATATAGATATATCCATGTTATAAAAGCAATGTTAACAAATAGGTTAAGAATTGGAATATAACTAAAACCTTCGCCATATCCATAAAGAATATCTCTTAAAATAGATAAATTATTATAGTGATAATCAAAACCATTTTCATTTAAAACATCATATTTCATATGATAAAAATACCAATTTTGTTTATCAGGATAATAATAACCATAAATGTTATTAAATGTTGCTTCAATGTATATTCTCGGTTCTTTTTGCATATATTTTAACCAAACCTTAAAGAAGTCTATTAAATCTTTATTAGTTGCATCTAATTTATAAGTGTTTTTTATAGGGTCAGATAACTCTTTATTATATTTTTCTTTAATACTATGATAATCAATAATTTTATTGATTATTTTACGGTCTTCTATGGATATAATATCTTCTTTATTAACAACTAAAGCTGATATCTGTTGAAAAGGAATTGATAATATTTCTCTTTTGCTAGTGGGACTTACATTGGTTATTGTTAAGATGCCATTATATGTAAAGAAAACAGCAAGTACACTAAAGATGGTAATCATAATATATTTTTTATTTTTTTTGATAATTAAGAAAAAGGGAAGAGATAATAGAAATGTTAAAATACCATTGTTTCTAAATAGACATAACATTGATGAAATAAAGATTAATTTAAATAAATCGGCTTTGGTATAATTATATTTAATTAATTTATAAAGATAAATAATATATAATACAAAGAATAAGGCAAAATATGTATCTTTAAATGCTGATAAAGAATAAAAGGGGAATATTGGAACAAATATATATATACCTAAAATAAATAATAATATTTTATGGGGAACATTTTCTTCATTTAAAAATTTAATAGTATAACTAAGAGTAAAAATCATAAAAGACATTTGGAGTAATGTATATAAAAATATTCCTAAATTCACATTACCTATAACTAATCCAAATTTAAAGAAACTTCCAATCATTATGGTGTGTAATACTGGATTAAAAGCGGTTATTAAGGTGTTACCAGATATATGGACTCCTTCAGTATAAAAGTTAGGTATTCCCATAAATTCTCTTATTTGATAACTTGGATCATATCCAACAACTCCAGGATAATAAGCAATTAAGTAGATAATATAAAAGCATGATAAAGTAATAATGGAAAATTTAAAAGGATTTTCCCGAAATTTTCTAACTAATTTATTATCTTTAAATTCTTTTATTTCTAAATTAATAAAAAATTCATAAATAATATTTAATAGTAAATTAAATAAGTGATAATAACCAATAAATTTAATTATTGATAAAGCAATATACTCTATATCATCAAAAACTAATTTAAATGATGATGTTGTATGAATACTGTAACCAAATATTAAGATTAAAGAAAAAATAATACTAAGTATTTTAAAAGATTTTCTTCTTTTAGTAATGTTATATTTTTTTAAATATAGTAAATAAATAATTATTGCTATTATGGATGTGCTGATAACTTGTGATGAATAATTAAATTTAATCGCTTCTGTTGTATCAAGTGGATTAAAAATAATACTAATACTTGTAATAATTGATAATATAAATAAAATAATTTTATTTTTAGGTTTCATAACCCCTTCCTTTCGTTATAATTATATCACAACAATACATATCTTTCAAACAAGCTTTTTATTATTAAGTATAGAGAAAGTATTATTAAAATGTTATATTTTTTTTTATAAAGAATATATTTTATTGAAATGGAGAATGTTATGGATAAAAAAGAGATTATTAAGAATATTGCCCTTCGTACTAAAGGTGAAATTTATTTAGGTGTTGTTGGTGCAGTAAGAACGGGGAAAAGTACTTTTATTAAAAAGATGGTGGAGAATTTAATAATTCCCAATACTCTTGATGAGTATGAAAAGAAAAGGTGTTTAGATGAAATACCTCAAAGTGCAGCTGGTAAAATGGTAATGACGATTGAACCAAAGTTTGTTCCAAGTAATCCTTGCAAAGTTAAAATAGATGATTTTGATTGTAATATTAAACTTATAGATTGTGTGGGTTATTTAATTGATAATGTAAAAGGTATTGAAGATGAAAATGGAACACGCATGGTAAAAAGTCCTTGGTATGAAGAAGAAATTCCTTTTAAAGATGCTGCAGAAATTGGTACGGAAAAGGTAATTAGAGAACACTCGACAATTGGTATTGTAGTAACAACAGATGGATCTTTTGGAGATTTTGAAAGAAATGATTATTTAAAAGCAGAAGATCATGTTATTGAAGAGTTAAAAGAGATTAATAAGCCATTTATTGTTATTTTAAATACAGTGCATCCAGATGATGAGGAAACAAAAAAATTACAAAATGAATTAAGTGAAAAGTATTCGGTTCCTGTACTTCCAATTAATGTTTTAAATATGAATGAGGTTGATACTACAAATATTTTGAGAGAAGCTTTATATGAATTTCCTATTTTGGAAGTTAAAGTTAAAATTCCAGATTGGATAAGTGTTTTAAATAATAATAATTCATTGAAGAAAACCTATATTGATAAAATAAGAATGAGTGTTAGTGATGTGGATAAATTAAGAGATGTTGATAATATTTTAAATGCTTTTAAAGATATTCCTGAGATACAAGATGCCTATTTATCAAAGGTATCTCCTGAATTAGGCGAAGTTGTTGTAACTCTTGATGCACCAGAAGAATTATATAATAAAACATTAAATGAATTGATAGATATTGATATTACGAATAAAGCTGATGTTTTAAAATTGTTTCAAGATTATCATGATGCAAAAACTGAATATGATCAAATAAAGTATGCTTTAAAGATGGTTAAACAAACGGGATATGGAGTAGCTTCACCAACTATTAATGATATGAAATTAGAAACCCCAGAAATAACAAAACAAGGTAGTCGATTTGGTGTTAAGTTAAAAGCATGTGCTCCTTCTATTCATATGATTAGAGTCGATGTTAATTCAACATTTGAACCTATTATTGGAACCGAAAGTCAAAGTAAAGAATTAATTGATTATATCATGAGAGATTATGAAACGGATCCAAGTAGTATTTGGAAAAGTGAAATCTTTGGTAGAAGCCTAGATGTCATTGTAGGTGAAGGAATTCAGTCAAAAATTAGCATGATGCCTGAACAAGTTAGATATAAATTACAACAGACATTAACAAAAATTGTAAATCGTGGAAGTGGTAACTTAATTGCTATAGTTTTATAGCAGTTTTTTACTTTATTTACATATTTGACATCTAAAATTGAAAAAATAGGTTGTTTTTGTAAAATTATGTAAAAATTTATAATAATTTTTGAATTAGTAAAAAAAACAAAAGTTAAAAAGTAAATATTAACTTAATTTTTTATTATATATAAAAATAGTTTTTTAAAAAAAAAGAAACTCAAAAATCTGTTTTCATCGCATTTGCTCTTTTGAAACAAAAAGAACTATGATTATTATTGAAAGGAGGCAATGTATGAATACACTTATGTTAGTTGGTAGACTTGCTAGAGACATCGAAATAAGAAAGACAGAATCAGGGAAAGATGTGACAACTGTAACTTTAGCTATTAATCGTAGTTATAAAAATGCTGATGGTATTTATGAAACTGATTTTATTGATTGTATTTTATGGGATGGATTAGCAATTAATATTAATGAATACTGTAAAAAAGGTGATCTTGTTGGAATTCGAGGAAGACTACAAACTTATTCCTATGAAAAAGATGATATTAAACATAAAGGAATAGAAGTTGTAGTTGAAAAACTATCATTTTTATCATCAGTAAAAAGAGAAGATAATCAAGAGAATTAAATCTCTTGATTATTCTTTAAGTGTATTTTTTTTATGAACGAATTAGAAGAAAAATATTATAGTGATATTAAAGAAGAATTAGTACAAAGTGTTATTGATAAAAAGATAGATACTTATTTTACTAATAGAAATGAATTAAGTCATTATTATAACGTTGGTAAAATGATAATAGAAGCTCAAGGTGGGGAAGAACGCGCTAAATATGGAAATGGTTTAATTAAGAAGTTTTCAGAAAGACTTTCTAAAGAACTAGGAAAAGGTTTTTCAATCCAAAACTTAAAAAATATGAGAAGATTTTACTTGTTTATTATAAAAGGACACGCAATGCGTGTCCAATTGACCTGGACACATTATAGAGAAGTTTTATCCTTAAAAGATGATAATGAAATAAATTATTACATAGATATTGCTATTAAAGAGCATTTAAGTTATAGAGACATGCTAAATAGAATTAAATCAAAAGAATATCAAAGACTAAGTGATGAAACTAAAAATAAATTAATTAATAAAGAAGAAATAGATGTTACTGGTTATATAAAAAATCCTATATTTATAAATACTTTTAATAGTGATAAAGAAAATATTTCTGAAAATACCTTAAAATCTTTTATATTAAGAGATATGGAGAATTTCTTAGAACAATTAGGTATTGGTTTTGCCTTTATTAAAAGTGAATACAAAATAATAATTGGCAATGAACCAAATTACATTGATTTATTATTATTTAATATAAAATTTAATTGTTATGTAGTAGTAGAACTTAAAGTAGTTAAATCTAATAAAGATCATTTAGGACAAGTTATGGTATATAAAAATTATATAGATAAACATGTGAAAAGTATTAATCAAGATAAAACTATTGGAATTATTGTATGTAAACAAAATGATAAATATTTAATTGAATATTCAAGTGACTCTAGAATCAAAATTACAACTTATGAACTATTATAAAAAAATAAAAACCCTTAAAAAGGGTTCATATCATAATGGCGGAGTTGGAGGGATTTGAACCCTCGCACCAGTTACCCGATCTACTCCCTTAGCAGGGGAGCCTCTTCAGCCTCTTGAGTACAACTCCAAATGACCTAATTATCATATCATTTTTAACTTGCAATTGTCAATTATTTTAATATAATTTTTTAAAATAATTTTTATATGTGTCATTGTTATTGTAATATTTTTAGTTTCGAATTATAATTAAAGTAATGGTAGGTGAATTATGACCAAATTAAGAGACGACTATAATATAAAAGATATTATTAGCAATTTTAAAAAATATAGTAATGAAAAAACGGAAGAAATAGAAAAGGCATATAATTATGTAAATAATAAAGTAGATGTTCATATATTAAAACATCTTTTAAATGTATCTTACATATTAACTGAAATTAATTCATCCAAAGATACAATTATTCCGTGTATATTAAGTTATTTATATGATGATAAAAGTATTAAGTTAAGTGATGTTGAAAAAGAATTTAATGAAAATATTGCCAGAGTATCTTTAAATATTTATAAATTAGAAAATATAAGTTTATCAACAGAAAATGATTATTTAGTAGAATACTATAAAAAAGTAATTGTTGGAATGACGGAAGATGTTAGAGTAATTATTGTAACGCTTGCTGATAGAGTATATTTGATGCGTAATTTATCTAATAAAGATAAAGAAGAACAAAAGAAAATTGCCAAGGAGACTAGTGAAATTTTTGCACCAATTGCGCATCATTTAGGTATTTATAAGTTAAAGAGTGAATTGGAAGATTTGTCTCTTCGTTATTTAAAACCTGATGTATTTTATGATATTGTAGAAAAACTAAATAGTACTAAAAAAGAGCGAGACAATACTATTAATGAAATGATGTTAGAAGTATCTAATTTACTTAATGAACATAATATTTCTTTTGACATCAAAGGAAGAAGTAAAAGTATCTATAGTATTTATAATAAATTAGATAAAGGAAGAAAGTTTAGTGATATTTATGATTTATTAGCATTACGTATATTAGTAAAAAAAGATGAAGATTGTTATCTTGTATTAGGGTTGATTCATTCTAAATTTAAACCTATTGCTAAAAGATTTAAAGATTTTATTGCAATGCCTAAAAGTAATGGATATGAATCACTTCATACCACTGTTTTTGGGGTTAATAATGAACTTTTTGAAATTCAAATTAGAACTTATGAAATGAATGATATTGCAGAAAATGGTGTTGCAGCTCATTGGTCATATAAAGAGCATAAAGAAGCCTATAATTTATCTAAAACAGATGCAAAACTAGAATTTTTTAAAGCTATCATTGATACTAGCAAAGAAGAAAATAGTGATATTGGAAGTTTAATTAAAGAAGAAAATAATCCTGATAATATTTATGTTTTTACTCCAAAAGGAGATGTAATAGAACTACCTTTTGGTAGTACTCCTGTTGATTTTGCATATCGGGTACATACAAAAATTGGTGAAGAAATGATAGGCGCTCTTGTTAATAATCAAATAGTACCATTAAATTATATTTTACAAGATGGTGATGTTATAAAGATTAATACTAGTAAACTTAGTAATGGTCCAAGCGAAGATTGGTTAAGTTTTGTAAAACTTACACAGACTAAAAATAAAATAAAAGCCTTCTTCGCTAAAAATCGAAAAGAAGAGATTATTTCAAGAGGAAAAGACTCTTTGGAAAAAGAATTACGAAGAAAAAAAATTAGTTTTAATGAATTTTTTACAGATGATAATATTAAAAAAATTGCCAAAGAATTAAAAGTAAAAGATCTTGATAATATATACTATGAAGTTGGAAGTAATAATTATACACCTAAATATATTATTAATATTATTTATGGAGAAGATGAACCAACCAAAGAAATTATTCAAAAAATAACAAAAAATGAATTAGATGTAAATGTGGCTGGTGAAGATCATGTGAAAGTAAATATTGCTTCATGTTGTCTTCCACTTCCAGGTGATGATATTATTGGTTATATTACTAAAAATAATGGTATTACAATTCATCGTAAAAGTTGTTCTAATTTAATTCATCTTGAAGATCGTATTATCGATGTTAAATTTAATGAAATTACGAAAAATAAATATTTAACTAATATTTTGGTAATATTAAAAAATAATCAAAATAATTTGGGAGATATTTTAAATAAAATGTCTAGTAAAAATATTATTATTGATAGTGTCCATACATTATATAAAGATAATATTATTAGTTATAAAATAAGTTTATATATAAATAATTTAAAGTCTTTAGATATCCTTTTAAATGAATTAAATAAAATAAGATATGTTAAAGAATCTAGGAGGTTATAATGAGGGTTATTGTTCAAAGAGTAAGTCATGCTAAATGTATGGTTGATAATAAGGTTACTGGTGAAATAACAAATGGTTTTATGTTACTTGTAGGTTTCACAAATGGTGATAATATTGATATTATTAACTATATGGTAAAAAAAATTATTAATTTAAGAATAATGGATGATGATAATCACATCATGAATAAAAGTATTTTAGATACAGGCGGAAGTATTTTATCGATTTCTCAGTTTACATTATATGCTGATACTAAAAAAGGAAATCGCCCAAGTTATATTAATGCTTTAAATAATCAAGAAGCAAAAATATTATATGAAAAATTTAATGAAGAATTAAGAAAATATGTAAAAGTAGAAGAAGGTCTTTTTGGTGCTGATATGGAAATATGTTTAGTAAACACAGGACCTACAACAATTATATTAGAGAGGTAATAATGAAAATATTATGTATTGGGCAATCGGCCTATGATATTACACTACCTTGTAGTGAGTATCCTAAAGAAAATAGAAAGTATAAAATTAAAGAAGTTATTAATTCTAGTGGTGGAAGTGCTAATAATGCGGCATATTTATTAGGTTTATGGAAAAGTGATGTTACTTTAATTAGTCCCGTTGGTAGTGATAATTACGGTATGGAAATCATCAATGAACAAAAAAATATTGGTGTAAATACAGATTATATGGAAGTATTAAATATGCCTACTACAAAAAGTTATATTATTAATAATTTAGCTAATGGGTCAAGAACTATTATCACTAATAGAAATCCATTAATGCATTTACAAGGTAATATAGATAATATTCCAGATGACTTTGATTATATCTTAACTGATGGGAATGATTATGAATTTACAAAAAAAGTAATAATGAAAAACCATCATGCAAAAGTTATTATTGATGCTGGAAGAATGAATGAAGAGACTACCAAATTATGTAAATTATCTGATTATATAGTTTGTTCTAATGATTTCGCTAAAGGTTATACTAATATTGATTTTTCTTATGATAATCAAGAAGAAATAGAAAAATGCTATGATATTTTAGATAATGATTTCAAAGGATGTATTGTTATTACTTTAGAAGATAATGGTTCATTTACCAAAATAGATGATCAATATTATTTAGTTCCAAGTATTAAAGTAGAAACAGTCGATACAACAGGAGCAGGAGATATTTATCATGGAGCTTTTACTTATTTTATTTCACATAATTATAGTCTTTTAGAAACTATGAAATTATCTAATATTGCAGGGGCACTTTCAGTTAGTAAAATTGGTAGTAAAAATTCTATTCCAAAATTTGATGAGGTATTAAATACTAATGGATTATAGTAAGATATATCCATCACTTGATTTACATGGTGAATATCAATTTAGTGCAAAATACTTGACAGAAGAGTTTATAAATGATAGCATATCCTTAAAAAATTATAAAATTTGTATTATTCATGGAATTGGAGAAGGTCTTGTTAAAAAAGCAGTTTACGAAGTATTAAAGAGTAATAAAAAAGTAAAAGAATTTAAACAAGATATTCTAAATCCAGGATGTACAATAGTTGAATTAAAGGAGGAATTATGAGTAAATTAGTTGTTATATCTGGACCAAGTGGTGTTGGAAAAGGAACCATTGTTTCCCATTTAAAAGAAATGTATCAAGAAAAAAATGAAAAATTATATTTATCTATTTCATGTACAACAAGGAATATAAGAGAAGGAGAAATAGATAAAGTTCATTATTATTTTATATCTGAAGAAGAATTTAAAGAAAAAATTAAAAATAATGATTTTTTAGAATATAATCAATATGGTACAGGAAAATATTATGGTACACCTAAAAGTACGGTTATTAATTATTTAAATGATGGATATGATGTAATTCTAGAAATTGATATTAATGGATATAAGCAAATTAAAGAAAATTATCCAGATTGTATTGGGATTTTTATTATGCCACCAAATGAAAAAGAATTGTATAAAAGATTAAAAAATAGAAATACTGAAACAGAAGAAGTTATTAAAACAAGATTAGAAACTGCTAAGTATGAAATAGAAAATAAAGATATTTATGATTATATAATTGTAAATAAAAATAATCAAAGTGAACATTCAGCAGAAGAAATCTATAATATTATGCATAGATAAGGATTAAGATGAAGAAAATAGAATTTTATAGAACCTATAGTTATAGTGATAATAAAGATAAAAGAGTAGAGACTAGAGATTTTGAAACTATTGATTTAGCAAAAGAAAATGCTTTAAATGATGAGAATAATTATTTCTTTACTGTAAATAAAATTACTATGATATTTGATGGAATAATTAAAACAAAAGTAACACCAATTGGTAGAATACTATGTAAGAAAGATTTATCACAAAGCAAAACAAGGTAAAGTGTAAAATAGTGTAAAAGACTTATGTAAATTAAAAATAAGCCTTTTTTTTTTTTTTTTGATTTATAATATAATTATCGTAGAAGGAGTGTAAAGTATGAAAGATAATCATAATAATAAAAAAGTAATTTTAACAGTAATGTTTGTAGCCATATTAACAATAGTAGTAATAGGTACAAGTTTTGCATTTTTTAATTATACAAGAACAGGTTCTGCAAATACTTTAAAAGTAGGAAGAATAAGTTTTAATCATACCCAAGATGGTGATATAACTTTAACTAATATTTTTCCGATGTCATCTGAAGAATTTGAAAATAGTACACAAGATCCAAGTAACAATGTAACAATAAATATCGAAGGAGACACAACATATCCTAATGGAGTAGAATATCTTGTTACGGCAGAAGATGTTAATATCGAAGTAAACAATAAAAGAATACCTCTAACTTTAAAAGTAACAAGTACCACAGATTTAGGAAACAATGATGAAGACTATTTCACTAATAGAGGAGGAAGTACCAATATTCATAAAGTGTTATCTGGTGGTGTGGTAGTAGACGGTCAATACTTAGTAGTAGGTTATATCGCACCAGGACAAACTGGAGTAGAAGGAAGTCTAAATATCAGTGCTTATATAAATAGTGATAATATAGTAATAAGTGATACCTATGATGGAACAGAATCCAATAATATGGGAACAACCAATGAATGGGTCGGAAATAAAACAGTATTTACAACAAGTGAATGGAATAGTCTATCAGGAAGTAGTAATAGTTTATCCTTTAAAATAAGAGTAGAAGCCAATGAAGGAATATGGGTAGATCCATATACAACACCAAACTTAATGAATACAATAGGTATTAGTAGAAGTGCTAACATTAAAGAAATAAGATTTATTGAAGAAACACCACTTAGAATGCAAAGAAGGTATGATGCATCCATTGGACAAGAAAGTGATAATACTAAATTAGATTTAACATACCAAGATACGGGAAAAGTATTAGCATGGATTGAACCAATAAGTGTTAATCCAACTGGTACAAGTAGTAATCTAAATATTAAACCAAGTTTTCTAGTTAATGAAAATCAAGAAAGTAACATAAAACAAATAGATAATGAAACAAGTTATATTTTATATATTGCAAGTAGTGGAAAGACAAAATGGGTTTATACAGGAACTAGTAATATATTTAGTGGATTTACAAATGTTGAAAAAATAGTATTTGAAAATTTTGATACATCAAGTGTACCAATTATGACAGGTATGTTTAAAGATTTATCTAAATTAACAAGTGTTAATATGACTGCTCTAGATACAAGTAGTGTATATTATATGAATGAAATGTTTTCAGGTTGTTCTAGTTTGACAAATATAGATTTATCTGGATTAGGTAGCGATAGTTTAGTATATGTAGCAAATATGTTTGGTAATTGTACAAATTTACAAGAAATAATAATGAAAAAATTTAATTTTGGTCATGTTAATTTTGAAAGTGGTGTTTCAGGATATTCTAATTATTATTGTGCATTTTCTAATCTTCCAAATGTTGAAACAATAGATTTAACAAATGCTAATACTTCAGGTGTAACTAACATGTTTGATATGTTTTATAATTGTAAAAAATTAAGAAATATCATTGGTTTAAATACATTAGATACAAGTAGTGTTACAGATATGCAATATATGTTTTCTGAATGTGATGCATTAACAAGTATAGATTTAAGTAATTTAAAAATAATTAGTGTGCAAACAATGCACAGTATGTTTAGCGGATGTGATTATCTACAAAACGTTATTTTTACAGGTAGAGAAAGTATAACATTAACAGATATGTCTAATATGTTTGCTAGTTGTCCAAGATTAATGAGTGTTAATGTCTCTGGTCTTGGTGGTGATAACTTAAATAACATGGGGGCTATATTTTATAATTGTACAAGTTTAAAAAATATAAATATGTCTAACTTTAACTTTGGAAAAATTAGTTCATTTAATAACTATGAATCGTCAGGTATGTTTTGGTCTTTGATGAATGTACTTGAATCAATAGATTTAAGTGGAGCAAATTTTAGTGGCCCTAATATTACTGAATGTCATTTTAAGAGTTTTTTTGATACATTTTCTAAATTGAAATTTGTTAATTTAAGTAATGCTAATACAAGTAAAGTAGTGGATATGGAACGTATGTTTTACTATAACGAAAAATTAGAAAATCTTGATTTAACAGGGATAGATACAAGTAATGTAACAGATATGCAATATATGTTTGATGGATGTAAATCTATAAGTTCATTGAATTTGAGTAATCTAAATACTTCAAAGGTAACAACAATGTATAATACTTTTCGAGGAATGAGTAACCTAGAAGAAATAAATATATCAGGATGGGGTGGAAATAATTTATCTGAGATAGCTGGAATGCTTTCAAGCAATGATAAGCTAAAAACAATAATTATGGATGAATTTAACTTTGGTACAGTTTCTATATCAAATAGTCCATTTAGTAATTCTTCTTCCATAGAGAAAATATCTTTGAATAATGCAAATATGAGTAGCGTGAGAAGCGTTTCTAAAATATTTAGTGGTTTACAGAAATTAAAAAGTGTATATTTAGAAAATGTTGATACAAGTAATATAACAAATATGAGCTACATGTTTGATGGTTGCACTGATTTGGAAAAAATATATGTTTCAAATACCTGGAACACAAGTAATGTAACTTCTTCTGACGAAATGTTTTCTGGTTGTACTTCACTTGTAGGTGGAAATGGTACAGTATTTGATAGTACTAAAATAGATAAAACTATGGCTGTTATTGATACACCATCAACACCAGGTTATCTTACTGTAAAAACAAATTAATGATAAAAATATTAATAATTGAAATTAAAAATTATTAATATTTTTTCTTTACAATAGTCTAAAAAATTAATATAATTAATATAGATAGTGAGGCTATATGAAAAGAAATAATTTATTAATAATGATTTTAGTTGTTGTTGGTATTATTATGTTATTCGGTAGTAGTTATTCTTTAATAATTAATGAAATAAATCCTGGTTATGAATTTGTTATCAATAATTTTGATAAAAATTATTTAAACAGTTATAAAATTAGTGTTAAAGAAAAAGAAATGGAAATTACGGTATCTGTAACTAATAAAACTATTAATAAAATAAATTATCGTTTAGATTTGGTTAACAATCTTAATCAAGAAGAAAATGAAAATATTACATATTCCTATGAATTAAATGGAAATACTACTTATTGTAATTTATCTAATAATAATACAATTATTCAAAATAAAGAATTAGATATTAATTATAGTGATAGTTATAAAATAAGAATTTTTACTAATGGTGATAAAAGAATATCTTTAAATTTAAATATTCAAGCAAGTAATCATAAAAATAAATATTTAGCTAATATGATAAGTGAAACTAGTGATAATTTAGTTAATGCTGATAGTATTAGATATGATGGAAATACAAATAATAATTATGTATATTTTAACTGTCATAATAACGAATGTGAAAAATGGCGTATAATGGGTGTTTTTGATAAAAAAAATAATAATTCTTATAATACATTACCATCTATTAAACTAATAAAAAATACTCCAATAGATAAAGTAAATTATAATAATGAAGATTTGAATGGTAATTATGATAAATCATATATTAATACATATCTAAATGGTATTTATTATGATAATTTAGATAATCAAAGTAAAAATTTAATTATTAATACTGATTGGAATATTGGTAATATTAATGGTATAGGATTATTTGAAGAAGATGAAATTAGTAATAAATACAATACTAAAATTGGTTTAATTAGTGTTAGTGATTATCTATATTTAAAAAGTGAAAATTGGTTAAGACTTAATAATTCTTTATTTTTAAATAAAATGAATAACAATGTTTTAATTTATGATAATGGTATTAAAGAAGGAAATAATTTAAAAGAATATAATATTTATCCTAGTGTTTATTTAAGGGGAGATGTATCTGCCATAAAGGGTGATGGTACTATTAATAATCCTTATGTTTTAGATGTTATATATCCATTAAACTATGGAGAAAGTGATGAATTATCTTAATGATAAAATTAAGTAATAAAAAAACTTTATTTTTATGAAAATATATTATATACTTGTTATAGTTGAGGAGGAGTTATGAGTATATCAAAAAAAATAGCTAAATTAAGAAAAGAATTAAAATTAACCACAGAAGAATTTGGTAAAAATCTTGGGGTTACGGGAAGAATGGTGGCAAGATGGGAAAATAATACATCGACTCCAAGTGATGCGCAAATTGATAAAATAAAAAATATTTATGGAATAGATTTAAGAGAAGTTCCTAAAAAGAAAGAAGTTATAAAAAAAGAAATTGTTAAGAAAGAAGAAATAGAGAAAGATTTACCTAAAAAAGAGAATTATAGTCTTGATAAAAATGATTCTAAAGGATTAAAAACATTAAGTAGAATTATTTCTATTTTTGCTAAAATATTAAAAGTATTATTAATTATTGCGATTCCTTTTTTAGTTATCTTAATGATTATTGTTCCATTTATTATAAAAAATATTGAAATAGGAGATAATTACCTTACATACAAAAATCCAAGTGGTGAAATATTAACTATTCAAGGAGAAGATTTTTCATTATCAGGAAAATATACTGTAAAATATAAGGATGAAATTACTACTGGTGAAATAAAATATGATTTATTAGGAGAGATTGCTAAAACGATCAAAAATATGGATAATACCAAAATTATTGTTTTTGCAGAGGTATCGCTTGTATTAACCATTGCTAGTGTAGTTCTAGAAATTGTTTTCTTTACCTATCTTTCTAAATTGTTTAAAAATATCAGTGAGAAAACACCATTTACACTTCAAAATGCTGACTTTTTAAAGAAAATGACATATATCCTAATATTTAATATTGTTATTGAGATTCTTTTGAATTTCCTTTCTAAATTATTTATTAATGTTGAAATGTCTAATAATTATGGTTTTAATTCTATTATTGTTATGATGGTATTTGCATGTTTATCTCATATTTTTAGATATGGATATAACCTTCAACAAAATACAAATTCAGATATTTATTAAAAAGTCTTTATAGACTTTTTTTGTATAATAAATATTTTTTAGAGCATGATATATTTGGGAGGATAATTTGACACAAAAAGAATTGTTGTATTTTGAAGATGCTATAGGACATTTAAAAAATATTGATAAATTATTAAATGATTTTATAGGAAAAGTTGATAATAATCAAATTAAAGATTTTTTTAGTAGTGAACAAGTAAAATTACAAGATTTAAAAAGTAATTTAACTGCTGTTTTAGGAGGTGTATCCAATGAATGATAGATTAATGATGGAAAATTATTTATTGGTTTTAAAGAGTACTGTGGAAGTATTTGTTCACGGAACACTGGAAAGTTCTAATAACAAAATGAGAACATCTCTTAAAAATGGATTAGATACTATAATGAGTTCACAAGCAAAAACATATGATTTAATGGCAAGTTTTGGATGGTATCCTGTAAATAATGTTAAAAAAGAAATTATTCAAGAAACACTTATTAAGATAGAAAATCAAAATTAAGATTTTCTATCTTTCTTTTTGAAAGGGAAAATGTTATTATATTGCCAAGGGGGGATATAATGATACCAACAGAATGTAAAGTTGATAAATATGGCTTTTTATATCTTGATGAAGAATATATTCTAAAAGAAGAATTAAATTATTATGATAATTTAGAAAAGATAAAATCTAGATTTTTCACAATAGATTCTACAGATGAATATATTGTTAAATATCATTTGGAAAAGTTAAATAATAAAGAAGTATTGCGAATGCTAGAAAAAATTTATAGTATTAATGCTTGTAAACTTTCTAATATTGATTTTCCAATAGGTTATTATAAGGAAAATGATAAAATAAGAGGTTTAATTATTCCTAATTATCCTTTTACTGTATCGTTACGACATGCTGTTATTCATAATAATATTGATAAGTATTATAATCATTCAGAAGATAAAAGAGAGAATGTGTTACATTTACTAAATGATATTTTAAAAATTTTAGAAAATCTATATGATAATGATATTATTTATACTGATATTAATCCAGGTAATTTTGTTTTTTGGCAAAATGAAATAAAGATTATTGATTTTGATCCAAAATATATTTTTTATAAAGAAAATGATTTTTATTTTAAAATGATGTTATGGAATTATCGAGATTTAGTTTGTTGTGTTTGTAGAAAATATGAGATAGATATTAAAAATACAAAGGATTATTATAATATAAAAAAATATCAAAAGAGGTAAAGGAAAAAGGTTATGGAATTTGAAAGAGAAAAATTGATTATTGGAGATAAAATAAATATTTTAAAAGATAAAAGAATTTTAGTTTTAGGTTTAGGGGGTGTTGGAGGTTATGTAGTAGAATCCCTTGCGAGATGTGGTATAGGTTCACTTGTGTTAGTTGATTATGATGTAGTTGATATTACAAATATCAATCGTCAAATTATTGCCCTTCATTCTAATATTGGTAAAAAGAAAACAGAGTGTTTTAAAGAAAGACTTTTAGATATTAATCCTAATATTAATGTTATGATATATGATTTGTTTTATGGTAAAGATAATAAAGATGTTATTTTTAATGGGAAAATAGATTATGTTATTGATTGTTGTGATAGTCTTGAAAGTAAAAAAATACTTATTGAAGAATGCTTTAAAAGAGATATTCCCATTATTTCAAGTATGGGGACAGGGAATAAATTACATCCTGAATTATTTAAAATAACAAAACTTTCTAAAACAGAATATGATCCATTAGCTAAAAAAATGAGATATAAATTTCGCGATAATAAAGAAATATTAAATAAAGTAATGGTAATTTATTCTTCTGAAAAACCATCTGATTTTAAAGGAAAAATTGGTTCTATTTCTTTTGTTCCATCTGTCGCAGGTCTTATGTTAACGTCATTCGTTATAAATGAATTTTTAGAAAATTAATGATTTTAAAAAATAGATGTAAAATTAATTGAAGCGGACAATCAATTGTGTTAAAATGAACAATAGGAAATATTCGGTTGTTGAGTGTCTACCTCCGAAAGGAGGTTTGATAAAGTGAAAACTAAGACTTT
>CAMVAF010000022.1 GCA_947165365.1 uncultured Clostridia bacterium
AATTGAAATTACTAATAGTTACACTACAGAAGAAACAAAAGTAACTGTAACTAAGATATGGTCAGATTCAAACGACCAAGATGGTAAGAGAAAAGATGTAAACGCAACTGTACAATTATATAAGACAGTTGGTGAAACAAAGACCGCTGTAGGAGACTCAGTAAATGTAGGAACTGCAGATAACTGGTCAAATACATGGGAAAATCTACCAGTATATGAAGGTGGCGTAAAGATAGTTTACTCAGTAGAAGAAACATTATCAGAAAACACTGAATATACTAAGTCAGGTGACACAGTAACTTTAACTGCAACTAAAGATAACTCAGGTACAATCACTATTACAAATAGTTATACTCCTGAAACAACAACTGTAAAAGTAATTAAAGTATGGGATGATGCAAATAACCAAGATGGTAAGAGACCAACAAGTTTAGTAGTAACATTAAGTGATGGACAAACTGTTACTTTAAATGAAGAAAATCAATGGACAGCAACTATTGAAGAATTACCAGTTTATGCTGATGGAGAAAAGATAAGCTATACTTGGACTGAAGATACTCTTCCAGAAGGATATGAATTAACAAATACTTCCGTTGATGAAGAAACAGGATACATTACAACGCTAACAAATAGTTATACACCTGAAACAGCAAGTATTACAGTTACGAAAATTTGGGATGATGCAAATGACCAAGAGAAATTAAGACCAAAAACTATTTCAGTAACTTTACTTGCAAACGGTAAAGAATATGAAACAGTAACATTGTCAAAAGATAATGATTGGAAATATACATTTACAGATATACCAGTATATGATGATGGTGAAATAATAGAATATAGTGTTTCTGAAGAAGTTCCAGGAGCTTATGAAGTACATTATGAAGGAAATATGGAGGAAGGATTTACTATTTATAATATCTTACCTACTGGTGGAGATGTACCTCCAACAAATCCTCAAACAGGAGATAATATTATCCTTTATATGATATCATTATTAATAAGTATTATTGGACTTGTTAGTGGAAAGTATTACATAAAAAAATATAATAATTAAAGCAAAAATAGACTAGCAACAATCTAGTCTATTTTTGTTAATAAGGAGTTTCTATGAAGAATAAAAAGAAAATAATATTTATTAAAACATTAATGATTATATTTATAATAGGGATTATTGTATCACTAGTTAATATTGTTATTTGGTATTTCCAAAATAAAGAAAATAATGATATAAAAGAAGAACTTAATAACTTAGTAGAAATTGTTGAAAACAATAATAATGATGATACTATTGATAGTAAATATAATATTAATTTTAAGGAATTAAAAGAAAAAAATAGTGATACGGTAGCTTATTTATCGGTTAATAATACTAATATTAATTATGTTGTTGTTAAAGGAAATGACAATAGTTATTACCTAAAACATAATTTTAATAAAAATTATAATCGTTCTGGATGGATATTTATGGATTATCATAATAAATTTGATGGAACTGATAAAAATATTGTTATATATGGTCATAATACAAGAGATGGATCGATGTTTGGAACACTGAGAAATGTTATAAAAAACAATTGGTATAGTAATAAAGAAAATCATATCATTACTTTAGTTAGTGAGAATGAAACCATATATTATCAAGTATTTTCAACGTATAGTATCAAAGTAGAAGATTATTATATCAATACTAAATTTAAAGATGATAATGAATTTGATAAATTTGTAAAAACATTAAAGAAAAGATCAGTATATGATTATAAAGTAGAAGTTAATGGAAGCGATAGTATTTTAACCCTTTCAACATGTACAGGTAATGGTACTAAAAGAATGGTTTTACATGCTAAAAAAATCGATAAAAATAATTAGTTTTGGCTAATTATTTTTTATTTTCAACTAATTCTAGGTAATTGCACTGTTTATTTTAGTTAATTATCATACGATAAATTGAAGAGGAGGTAATTATGTTCCAAGATAGATGTTATGATCGTGATGTTGAAATAAATAATAATTATTTTGCCGAAGATATGAATAATTATAATGATACTGATTTTAATATGCCAAATCAAGGAAACAATATGAATTATATGAATGATACTTGTCCTAATAATCCAATAGTTGAACCAATGCAAGAAAAATGTGTACATAGAACTATTATGCATGAAGTTCCACATGTATGTCCTATTAGAACTAAAATAATTAATCATCATGTATATCGTCATACATATCGTCCAGAATATTCTTGTTGTGAAGAAAATGTCGTAAGCAATATTGATAATGGAAGTTGTTCTTGTTTTAGATAAGCCAAAAGGCTTATTTTTTTCTTAACTTTTTGTTTAATATGTGTTATTATTATATAGAGGTTGTATAATGAAAAAACGATTTATATATATTTTTATGATTATTTTAGCTATATTGGGTTGCAGAATACTATATGGAATAAACTATGGACTAAATAACAATATGATGGTGGCAGATAATTTATATCGATATGATATTTTTGGAATAAATAGTGCACTTGATACATTAATTGATGGTAAATACATTTACTATATAACATCTCTAATAAATGATTATTCCTTTGTTAAATATGATTTTACAAAAGATAAAGTTGTAAAAGAATATCATTTTAAAAGTGAATCAAGTTTAGGTGATTTGAAAATTATTGAAAATAATAATAAATTTTATTTAACAAGTGAATTATCAAACAATATATATATTTTTAATGATAATTTAGATTTGTTACAAACCATATCGTCTACAGATGATATGCAAGCATATGGTTTATATAATAATAATATTTTTGCAATTAATAATAATAAAATATATTATAATAATAAACAATATGATGAAATTTCCTCAAGTTGTGGTAAGGTCCAAAATATAATTTACCATAATAATCCATATATAAAATTTTATAATTATGAAAGAAGTTTAGGTTGTCTTTATAATATGAATAGCAAAAGTATCTATTATTTAGATTATGATGGAATAGATATTATTAATGATAATTATCTAGAATATATGATGGATAGTTTGAAATTCCGTTTTGATAATCAAGATTATTATTTTAGTGACATTACCGAAAATTCTAATTTAAAAATTAGTGAAGATGCCGATTATTTATTTACTTATGATAGCACCAATAAAAAACTACGAATTTATAATTTGGAAACAAGAAAAATTATTCATGAAAAGAAAGTTGACTTTAATGATAATAGTTATGTATCAAATGTAAAAATATCTAATTATGCATATTTTACAGTTTATGAAAATAATAAAAATTATTTATATATATGGGATTATTTAAAAGATAATCGAACTAACTATAATATGTATATAAATAATGATAAAGAATATAAATTTAAAAATGATAAATTATTACAAGAATTAAAAGAAAAATATGATGTTAGTGTTTATATGTATGATGAAGCTGTAAAATACTTTGAAGGTGTATATGTAATACCATCATATGATAATATCTTAATAAATACTAAATTAAATGAACTAGATAAAGTATTATCAAATATTAATTTTGATATTAAAAATAAGAATATTAATATTTATTTAGAAAAAAGTATTATAAATGATAGTGATAATAGGAAATTATTATCGTTAACCAATTATAATAATACTAATATAGATATCATAATAAATATAACAGATGATAATTTTAAAGACAATTTATTAAATGAATTAAATAAAATTAAAGAATGAAAAAAAAGACCAGTTCTGATGGTCTTTTTTTTGGGTAAATTCACTAATTATATTTAATATAAAATAAAGAGGTTAGAAGTGTAGAATTAATAATATGTTTATATAAGAGTTTTAATTCTAATTATAATACGAAATAAACCTACCCATTAATAAAAATATCATATTAATATAATAATTAAATGAATAAAATGTGATATTTTTGTGAAATAGTCTTTTTTTTCTTTAAAAATTGATATATAATAATATTATTATTTAAGGAGTATTTATGGAAAAAATCAATATTTTATTTAAAGAAGAAGAAATAAAAAAAAGAGTTAAGGAAATAGCCAATGAATTAAATGAGAAGTTTAAAGATGAAGAAGTAACTTTTGTTTGCACATTAAAGGGAGCAGTATTTTTCTTTTGTGATTTAGTAAAAGAATTTAAAGGTGATGCAAGAATAGAATTTTTAAGGGTTTCAAGTTACGAGGGAGAATCATCTACTGGTAAAATTAATTTGAAATTACCATTAAAGGCAGAAAGTATTCATGGTAAAAATGTAGTAATTGTAGAAGATATTGTAGATACGGGATATACATTAAAATATATAAGAAATTATGTAAAAGAGATGAACCCTAAATCATATGTTGATGTATCTCTTCTCGATAAAAAAGAAAGAAGAAAAGTAGATATAGATCCAAGTTTTTCTGGTTTTGTAATTGATGATTTATTTGTTATAGGATATGGACTTGATTATGACCAAAAGTATCGTAATTTGCCATATATTGGTTATGTAGAAAAATAAAATTTTATTTTAAAAATTTTATTTTTTTTATTCAAAAGTAATAACAACTTATTAAAAAAAATTATAAATTGCAAATAATTATTTGCTAAATAATGATGAATATGATATTATATAGATAATGGTAGGTGAATAAGATGAGATATTTTATTAAAATAAATGAAGTTGGCGAAAAAGTGGATTTCATGGAAAAAAAATTGGATATAATACATGATAACATTGAAAACTTAAGAATATTGAAAGATGAATTAAGTTGGCAAGGTGATGCTGCTAGTGATTTTTATCAACAATATGATAACTATTTATTAAAGTTAAGAGATTCTGAGCAAAAAATCATTAATTCCGTATTATTTTTAAAATCATTTTATAACAAATATGGGGATGAATATGAAAGACTTAGAAGAAAGTATGCAAGTATTATAGATATGGAGGTATAAATGGTTTATTATAATAACGATGAAATGCGAAAATTTCAAAGAGAATATGAGAGATGCAATGAAGAAATCCTTGAGGCAATGCAAGCAATAGATTATGAATTTGAAAACATTGAAGAAATATTAGAAACACCAAAATCAAGAAAAGAAATTCCTGATATTATTTCTTTAATGCATGAAGAGATGAATGTAATAAAAAATGAAGAGATGAATTATATAGATAAATTAAACTATATAATGGGAAATTATGATGATAAAATAAATACAATAACTACAATGGTAGGTGATAATAATGAGTAGTGCAGAAATTAAAGCACAAATTGCAGAATTAATGGCGGCACTTGCGGATTTTGAAGGACAAGTTGCTCAAGTTATAGCTAACTATCATAACACTTTATCGAAAGTTTCTTCAATAAATTCTGTTATTGGCTATAGTCAAGATACATTAACAATTAAAGGAATTTATAATACCAATACTAAAATTATTGGGAAAGTCAGCAAATTAATAGCGGAAATTGAAAGTGCTAAAGGAAAAGTTTCGAGTGGTGTAAATGAGGAAATCGAAAAACTTGAAGCAGCTTTAAGAGTTGCATTAGCAAAAGAAGCGATAGCAAGACAAAAAAAACTTCATGCAAATACTAATGCCAATGTTGAACAATTATACTAATAAGGTGACGTTTATGATTGATATAGTAAAATATTTAAAAAATGTAATAAATAATTTAGATAGTAGTTCTGATTTATATGGCATTGCTAAAAGTATTAATGAAAATTTAGTTAATCAATATGGTTATACGAAAAATGCTGATAGAGAAGAAAAATTATATTACATTCTTTTATATTGTCAAAAAAATGATATTGAAGAAAATGCATCCGTTGACTTAATAACAAATGTTGATAATATTGAAACAACTTCTACTACTACCAATAATGCTATTGATAGTAAAGAAAATCAAACAAATTCAAATTCAAACACAAGTGCTTCACAAAGTTCTGGATCCGCAGAACGATCTTATTCGCAATCTGGAAACAATACCCAAAAAGAAACATCAAGACAAAAATCATATGTTGAAAAAAAAGAACCAGAAACATCAAGGGTATCTGATGATAAACAAACAACTGATGGTAAAGATGAGTCGCAATCAACGGAAACTTCAAAAGAAAAAGTAGAAACTAAAAAACAAGAACCAGAAACACCAAGTACAGCTGATGAAAAAGATGAAAGTCATACAGCTGATAGTAAAGATGAGTCACAGTCAACGGAAACTTCAAAAGAAAAAGTAGAAACTGAAAAACAAGAACCAGATATATCAAGTGCAACTGATGAAAATACTGGTGCTTCTAAAGTAGAAACAACACCTGCTAAAAATGGTGGTGATACGTCAACTACATATACAAAAACATCAGCAAGTACAAAAAACTCTACACCAATAGTTGATGTTGATACGGAAGTTATCCATCAAGTGTCTGATGATTATGGCGATGTTAAATCTACACTAGGAAACACTAAAATATCCATAACCAATAGTATAGTAAAAAAGTATGCTGGTGATATAACCAGTTTGGTAAATAGTGGAAATGATGATATTAATGGTGATTTAAATAATGCAAAAAATGTAATGATTGAATCAGTATCATCAATTGAATATGTAGATGATCAAATAGAATCAGCCGATATTAAAAATTTTGATTTTAATGATATTTGGAAATATACCGGAAAAATTATATCAACTGGTGTTAAAGTTGCGGATAAAGAGTTTTTTGAACAATGTGGTTACACAGTAGATAAAAATATTGTAATAGTTGGTGATTATAAATACAATGTAAAAAATCATACATTTTCGATTAATGGTAAATCTATTGGTAATGTATATTTTTATATTCCAACAGGTGTTAGTGATTATTCCAAACTTAATACCTTGACAATGTTATCTCATGTAGATTCATATGGAATAGAAAGAAAACGTGATGTTGGAGCTGCATCAAACTCTATTATCGTTGCTTTCGATAAAGCAGATTCTAGTGCGCTAAAAGTACCAAGCAATATTGCGGGAACGACAAAATTTATTAATCAGGTTGCCAAGACTGACCTAAGTAAATGTCAAAATATAATAACCGGTGGAAGTAGATTTGGTGCAAGAAGCTTAAAAATAGCAGCAGAAACAGGGGATTTATATCAAACAGTAATATGTGTTAATAACGCTGCTATAGTAAAAGGAGTAAATGGTGGTAGAGGTAGACAAAAAGAAGCTTTTGATAGTATAGAACAGTTACAAAAACTAAATGGTAAAAATATATATTTTGTATCTTCAAAAGAAGATCCAAATTTAACAATGTATTATAATGGTAAAAGTGAAACTGAAAGAAACAATGATGTAACGAAATGTTATGTTTATACAGGAATGGAACTTCTAACAAAATATTGTCCAGACTCTCAGGTATACTTTATTAGTAATAATGATAATCCTGAATTTGCTAATATTAATTCTCCTAATTATGTTTATGGAAGAAATTTATGGAGTCAGGTTGCTAAAAGTAATGATTATGCTAAACATGGAACATTACATAATCTTCTAAATGATTTATGCAGTTCAAATTTAGTTGGATATAATGCCTATACGGCAAATAGTAGATAGTGGTGAAAGGTATGGGAGAAAATATAGATAGAACAATAGAAGTTGAATCAAAAATGAAACCTGAATTTACATCGAAATATAATAATATTGATAGTGATATGTCAAGTTGTAAAATCCATGTAAGTAATCCTATTGTTAAGAAATATGCAGGCGACGTCATAAGTATTATCAATAATGGTAACACTGATATAACAGGCGATATTAATACTGCAACAACTTTAGTACAATCAATAGGTGATATAGAAGAAACTGATAAAACAATTGAAGATGATACGCTTAACTTAACCAAAGGAATTCCAACATCCAAATTGAAAGATGCTGATGAATCATTTTTTCAGCCACCTGAAAATATAGTAAAAGGAAAAGATGGAAAGAATTATTATGTTTTCCAAGATGGTGACAATACATATAAATATAATATTCAAGATAAGAAATTTTATGTCAATGATAAAGAATTTGGGGGAATAATTCATATTTGTATTCCTGAAGGAGTAAGTGACTATTCAAAATTAAATACAATAACTATGCTAAACGGAAAAGAAAAAAATGGACAAAGTGAACACAATGCAACCGTTCAAAATCGTGCTGAAACTTTTGAGGGAAATTCGATTGTTATATCGTTTGAAAATGGGGATATGACATTTAATCCATCAAATGGCAATGCAGATAACGTTGCTGCCATAACAAAATTAGTAAATCATGCTGCCAATACTGATTTATCAAAATGTCAAAATATAATAACCGGTGGAAGTAGACTTGGAGCAAAAAGTTTAAGAATAGCAGCTCAAACGGGAGATGTATATCAAACTGTTATATGTGTTAATAATGCCGCCATTGTAAAAGGAGTAACTGGCAGAGGTTATGTAAAAGAAGCTTTTATGAATTTTGAAGAACTTCAAGGTTTAAATGGTAAAAATATATACTTTGTATCAACAAAAAAAGATGATAATATTGATTCTTATTGGATAAAAAATAGTGATAAAGAAATGGCAGGAAGCAATGATATAACAAAGTGTTATGTTTATACAGGAATAGAACTTTTAACAGAATATTGTCCTGACTCTCAGATATGCTTTATTAGTAATTACGATAATCCTGTATTTGCTGATATTGAAGCTCCAAATTATATGTATAGACCTGATTTATGGAAAGTATTCACAAATGATTCTGAAAATAAATATGATCAACATCATTATTATAAAAATATATTAAGAGATTTTTGTGCTACTTTAGGCGGTTTAAAATGAAATCACGCAAATAGTAGATAGTGGTGAAAGATATGGGAGAAAATTTAGATAGAACAATAGATGTTAAATCAGAAATGAAAGATGAATTTACATCGAATTATAATAATATTGATAGTGATATGTCAAGTTGTAAAATCCATGTAAGTAATCCTATTGTTAAGAAATATGCAGGCGACGTCATAAGTATTATCAATAATGGTAACACTGATATAACAGGCGATATTAATACTGCAACAACTTTAGTACAATCAATAGGTGATATAGAAGAAACTGATAAAACAATTGAAGATGATACGCTTAACTTAACCAAAGGAATTCCAACATCCAAATTGAAAGATGCTGATGAATCATTTTTTCAGCCACCTGAAAATATAGTAAAAGGAAAAGATGGAAAGAATTATTATGTTTTCCAAGATGGTGACAATACATATAAATATAATATTCAAGATAAGAAATTTTATGTCAATGATAAAGAATTTGGGGGAATAATTCATATTTGTATTCCTGAAGGAGTAAGTGACTATTCAAAATTAAATACAATAACTATGCTAAACGGAAAAGAAAAAAATGGACAAAGTGAACACAATGCAACCGTTCAAAATCGTGCTGAAACTTTTGAGGGAAATTCGATTGTTATATCGTTTGAAAATGGGGATATGACATTTAATCCATCAAATGGCAATGCAGATAACGTTGCTGCCATAACAAAATTAGTAAATCATGCTGCCAATACTGATTTATCAAAATGTCAAAATATAATAACCGGTGGAAGTAGACTTGGAGCAAAAAGTTTAAGAATAGCAGCTCAAACGGGAGATATATATCAAACTGTTGTATGTGTTAATAATGCAATTCTTGTTAATGGGGAAAATTCTCCTGGAAGTGGTAAGGAAAGTTTTGCAAGCCTAGAAGAACTTCAAGGTTTAAATGGTAAAAATATTTATTTTATTTCAACAAGAAACGATTCAAATATATACAAAGATAGGTACCACAACCAGGGAATTGACCGAACAAATATTCCTAATGCATATTTATATACTGGTATAGAATTAGCTATTGAAAATTGCCCAGATTCTCAAATATATTTAGTTGAAAACACAGGAAGAGAAGAATTTAAGGAATTGACAGGACCAAATTTTCATTATAGACCTGATTGGTGGTCAGTAATTACAAATGATTCTGAAAATAAATATGATGAACATCTATATTATAAAAATATATTAAGAGATATATGTTCTAATAATTTTGGCGGTTATAATGAATATACAGCGAACTTTGTTAATAAATAGTAATATATTTTAAAGATGATATTAATTATTATTGCGAATATTGAAAAAAATGTATATAATAAATGAAGTGGAGGTAAAAATGAAGGTAAAAGTTAATCAAGATAATTGTATCGGTTGTGGAGCATGTGAATCGATATGTAGCGAAGTATTTGCTCTAAATGATGATGGAATATCTACAGTAATTACAGATAAGTTTGAAAATATTGATAAAGCAGTAATTAAAGATGCCGAGGAAAGTTGTCCTACAAGTGCAATCACTGTTGAAGAATAAAAAAATTGCCTTTTAAGGCAATTTTTTATTTTATTATATAATTAGTATTCAATATTTTTTTAATATTATCTAATAAATTTTTATCTATTTTA
This sequence comes from uncultured Clostridia bacterium, assembly GCA_947165365.1. Lineage (GTDB taxonomy): Bacteria > Bacillota_I > Bacilli_A > RF39 > UBA660 > RUG12783. The sequence continues at coordinate 10,465 of CAMVAF010000022.1, forward strand.
GAAAAATATAATTCACATGATTTTGTAGAATTATTAGAAATATTAATACTATTTGCAAGGATATCTCCCATATCTATTGTTTTTACGTTAATGTTTTTTTGAATTAAATTTTTTAATAATGGATAATGAGTACATCCCAAAACAAGTGCATCAAAATTTTTGAAATCTTTTAATTCATTAATAATATCATCTTGCTTATCATCAATTTCATTATTTTCAATTATTGGTACAAAACTAGGGGTTTGTTTCATTAAAATATTTTTATTAGATATTTTAAAAATGTTACTTTCAATAGTTTTGGTAGTACCAATTACTCCAATATTTTTAAATTCACATTCTTTTAAGTAATTTAAAGTTGGTGAAATAATATCATATATTTTAATATCATACTTATTTTTTAAATCATCATAGCAATTAGAACTAATAGTACCACAAGCTATGATAATAATATCGACATGTTTACTTAATAAAAAATCAATGGCATTACATGCGAGTTTTAATAACTCTTTTTTTTCTTTATTACCATATGGAAGATTTAAAGTATCTCCAAAATAAATATATTCATTATTAGGATATTTCTTTATTAGGGAAGATAAGACATTTACTCCTCCAATACCAGAATCAAAAACACCGATACGCAATATAATCACTTCCTATAAATTATATGTTTTTTTATAAAATAAAAACCTTGATTCCAAGGTTAATTCAAATTGGTGACCAGTACGGGATTCGGACCCATGAATGCTGCCGTGAAAGGGCAGTGTGTTAAGCCACTTCACCAACTGGCCAAAAAAAATGGCGCCTCAACTAGGACTTGAACCTAGGACCCCTTGATTAACAGTCAAGTGCTCTAACCAACTGAGCTATTGAGGCATATAATGGTGGGCCTGGATGGACTTGAACCAACGACCTCTGACTTATCAGATCAGCGCTCTAACCACCTGAGCTACAAGCCCAAATCACATAAAATACTTTATCATAAAATAATGAAAAATTCAAGTATTTTACAAAAATATTTTTTTTGACCACTCACAAATAAAGATATTACCATATATAATATTCAATGTCAATAGTTTATATTTCATTTTTTTAAAAAAATTTAACTCTTGCAAATTATTAATAAGTAGTGTAAAATTTATTACGAAAATAAAAAAGGAGAATTGAAATGAAAAAATCGAAAGTATTATCTATATTATTAGTTTTTTTAGCAGTTATATCATTTGTTGTGTTCTTTATTACAAGAAATAATCAGGAATACAAAATTATTTTTGATAGTAATGGTGGTAGTATTGTTGAAAATCAAAAAGTGAAATATCATCAACATGTTATTAAACCAATTGACCCTATAAGAGAAAATTATTTTTTTGTTGGATGGTTAAACAATGGTATACTTTATGATTTTAACAACAATGTTGAAGAAAATATTTTATTAACGGCATCATGGAAAGAAAAAGAATCATTTGTTGTGACAATTTCATTGGATGGTGTAGGATATGAATCGAAATTTTATGATGGTAGTTTAATAAATATTGAAAATTTTGTTTTACCACCAAAGGATGGATATCACATTGTTTTATATAATAATGGACAACAATTTGATTTAACAAAACCAATTACATCAAATTTAAATCTTGTAGCTCAATATGAAAAAAATAGTTAACTATCGGTTAACTATTTTTATTATACCAAACTCGTGAAATATCAATATTATCACTTATAGGTGAAGGATTAGGATAATCTAAAGTTACGATAAGTGATAATTTAAAAGCAGTACCAAAGGTATAACAATCACCTGGTTGTAATACTTTTATTTTTTTTATATATTCATTATCAAGATATGGAATCATTTTTGAAATATAATCAACATCCAGTGGATGAGTTAATTTAAATATTAAGAAATTATTACATTGTGAAATAACTGTTTCTGATAGTTCAGAAGGTCTTTGAGTAATTAGTCCTAACAATACACCATATTTTCTACCTTCTTTCGCAATTCTTTCAAAAATATTATAACCCAAAAGATTAATATCACCATCATTTTGAACATAACGATGAGCTTCTTCTAATATTAGGTGAAATGAACTACTACCACGAGGAGTAATTACTTTAGCAACATCAAAAATCATTTTAGATAATATTTTTACAATATTTTTCCCAAATCGATCATCAACATAGTTTATATTAAAATTAATTAGTTGACTTTTTTTACCATTCTTCATAATTAGGGAAGAAATGTATTCATTTTTATTTACAAGTGTTTGATATTCAAAATATTTTTTGTATGGACCATCTACAAGATTATGAATTCTTACTTTTAACAAGTTATTATTATCATATATTTTTTCACTTTTAAAAACACCTTCATTTATTAATGCGAAATCTATTGCCATTTCTAAATCTTCTAAAGTATATGGTATTAATTCATCTTTTTTTATATTTATATTATCAACAAAAAAATTCGAAAAAAACTTTGTTAATAACTCCATCTCTTGAATCTTACCATTGTTATCAACTACTAAACAATTTTTAAGATTTCTAGTATAACCTGGTTGAAATATTTCTGTATCTAGATTTAAATCTTCTGTATTATAAAATGACAAAATTGAAAAAATTTGGTCTCTTATTTGAACAGATGGTCTTCCACTTAAAAGAATATCAACAACAGCACGAGCTATAATATCATTTTTTAAAGTAATAATTTCATTAGTAGAAGATTTAAAAATTCTCACTAAATCAAGTGCTTTTTCTAAAACTCTTAATTGATTTTGATCCGTTGCATTAAGTAGTATTGCTAAATCATCTACATCCAAAAGATAAGGAGGTATTTTTAATAAATTAGATTCTTCATTTATATTCGTTGAATAGCTTTTAAAAGAAATATTTGGATTGATGGATTCTAGACTGGTAAATGACGGATAATATTCTCCATAAGTATCAAAAACAAACAAATTTGCATTATAAGGAATAGGATTTTTTAAAAACATATTTTGGATGATTCTTGATAGTGCACAAGATTTACCACTACCAGTACCACCAATAATTGAAAAATGTGAACTTGCAAATTTATTTAAATTCATGAAAATATTAGTATTATTTAAATTTTTACACTTTCCAAGATATAAACCATTAATATCATTATTATAACTGGTAATTAAATTAATTACATTACTATCAGCTATACTTAATAAAGCATTCATTCCCGGTTTATTATTTATTCCAAAAACAAATTGTTGATTAATAAATTCACCAATTAATCTAACGGATAAAGTATTATCTTTTATTTTAAAAATTTCTCCAACAATAACATGATCATCACGAAAAATTACATAACTATTTATTAAATGTTGATATTTAGTAATATCATCTAATTCAATTAGTATTTCATTTTCAAATATTTCTTTTATCTTCATATATACACCTCTATGATAATATTAACATGAAAGCATTTTATTTTCCATCTTTTTTATAAAAAAACTTGAAAAAAATATTCCAATATTTTATAATGATATATATAAGAATTACGGGTTAACCTTATATAGTTTATATATAATGATTAACTTAGGATTATAATGACATTTTATGTTTAATAAAAATTTAAACTAATAATAAGTGAAGGAGGAACTCCTTTTCTAAGAAAAAATTTCTTTACAAATTTAAGATTTTTAAAAATATTATTCATGACGTATATTTTTATGTAATTTTAAATCATTAAATATAAATATTATTTATAATTCTATGGATTAATCCTAAAAATAAAACTACTAGTAAATTGTCATATTTTATAGTAGTTTTATTATTATTTTTTGACAAATCAGTTGACATTTTAGAGCAAATACTATAGAATTATGTTAAAGATAGGTAAAGGAGATAAAATATGGGAATAGAAAAATTAAAGAAAAGTTTTTTTGGATCAAGTGATGATGATAATACAGATGATGAAGAATATAATAAAGATAGTTTAAATGCTTTGAATGAAGTAGGTGGTGACGGAAACAAGATGATTTTGTTTGAACCACGTGCATATTCTGAAAGTCAACAAATTGCCGATTATCTAAAAAATAATAACGCTGTTATTGTTAATTTAAAAAGAGTGACTCCAGATCAAGCAAAGAGAATTGTTGATTTTCTATCAGGAACATTATATGCTATTGAAGGTGGTCTTCAAAAATTAGGTGGAGGTATTTTTCTTTGTGCACCAAGTAATATACCTGTTGAAGGTAAAATAAGTGATGATAAGGACAATAAACCCAATAATTTAAAAAGACCTAAACAAGAAAAAGACAACGATGATGATGATTGGGAATAGATATGTTTATGCATATCTTTTTTCTTGCTTCCACCATTGAAATTTGATAAAATGATGTAGATGGAGATTTTATGAAAGTATTTAGACCAAAAGAGTATTATAAAAGTATTTTTGATGTTGATTATGATAAATTAAAAAGTAGTAAAATTAAAATGATAATTTTTGATTTAGATAATACCATATTAGAAGTTGATAAAGATTTACCAAAAAAAGAAGTAAAAGATTTAATTGCCAAATTGAAAAAAGATTTTATTATTGTTGTTGCCAGTAATAATACCAAACAAAGGGTAGGAAAGGTATCAAAATACTTAGAATGTGATAATTTATATAGTATTGGAAAACCTTCAAAAAAAATAAAAAAATTTATTGATCAAAGATATGGAATAAATCTTATTAATACTTGTATTATTGGAGATCAAATAGTAACAGATATCTTTATGGGAAATCGTCTTTTGATGCATACTATATTAGTTGATCCTATTGGAACAAAAGATCTTAAAGTAACATATTTTAATCGCTTTTTAGAAAAGATCATTTTAAAAATAATTAAATTAAAAAGAGGAGATTACTATCATGAAAAATAATAAATATTGTATTGGATGTGGTGTAAAACTTCAAAATAATGATAGTAATTATTTGGGGTATGTTGATGATTTAGCAAAAGATTATTGTATGCGCTGTTATAAATTAATCAATTATGGTGTATATGAAAGCGTTGATATAGATAATATTGATTATGAAAAAATATTTCATGAAATTAATGATACCAATTCATTGGTGTTATATGTAGTTGATATTTTAAATATTCCACATGATCTAAAAAATATTAAAAAGTATATAAAAAATAATTGGATACTTGTTTTAAATAAAAGAGATTTATTACCATTAAGTGTTAAAGAAAATAAAATAAAAAAATATTTTGATGAATTAAAGTTAGGTTATCTAGATATAGAAATAATATCAACAAAGAAAAATATAAATATGGATAATCTTATGAATAAAATAAACAAATATCAAAATAAAGATGACATTTATGTAATTGGATATACTAACGCCGGTAAAAGTAGTTTAATAAATAAAATTATCAAGAATTATAGTGACAATAAAGCTCAATTAACGATATCGCCATTGCCATCAACAACTATTGGAAGTGTTAAAATACCAATTAGGGAACACTTAAATATCATTGATACCCCAGGACTTGTTGATAATGAAAATATTATTAATTATGTAGATAGTAAAATGTATAAGAAACTAAATGGTAAAAGAGAAATTAAACCAAAGACTTTTCGAATAAAAAAAGATGAATCATTAATCATTGATAATGTTTTAAGAATAAATTATTTAAGCTATAATAATAATAGTTTTACATTTTATATACCAAATGATTTTGATATAAAAAGAGTTTCCATAAAAAATGATGTTTTAAAGGATATTAACAAGAAAATAATTAATGTTGATGATAATTGTGATTTAGTTATTAATGGTTTAGGTTTTATCAAAATGGTTAATAAATGCCGTATAGAAATCTTTATTAATGAAAAAATATCAATTTTCATAAGAAATAATATGATTTAACTTGATTATTTAACAAAAAATTTATAAAATATAGATAGAAGGTGAGATTTTTATGAAAGAAGAAATTTTAAATGAACTTGAAGAAAATATTGAAAAGGCTCTAAACAATTTAGGAGAAAGATTTAAAACTGTTAGAACAGGAAGAGCTAATCCTAGCAGTTTAGATAAGGTGATGGTAATGTATTATGGTGTTCCTACACCTCTTAGAACTCTTGCTAATGTAACTGTTCCTGAAGCAAGACAATTATTAATTAAACCTTTTGATAAAGGTGCATTATCTGGTATTGAAAAAGCCATTTACGAAGCTAATCTAGGATATACTCCTAATAATGATGGTGAAAGTATTAGAATAGTTATTCCACCTCTTACAGAAGATAGAAGAAAAGAATTAGTTAAAATGGTTAAAGGTATGGCTGAAGATGCTAAAGTTTCTGTTAGAAATGCAAGACATGACAGTCTAGAATTATTAAAAGATGCCGATCTTCCAGAAGATGAAGAAAAAAATATTGAAACCGAAATTCAAAATTCCGTTAATAAATATAATAAAAAAATCGAAGAATTATTAGATGAAAAAGAAAAAGATTTAATGAGTGTATAAGAATAGTTAAACTATTCTTTTTAAAAAAGGTGTATTATGAAAACAGAAGATTTTGATTATGATTTACCAAAAGAATTAATTGCACAAACACCTCTTGATAGAAGAGATGAAGCTCGTCTTATGGTATTAGATAGAAATGAAGAAACCATAGAACACAAAAAGTTTTATGATATAATTGATTATCTAAATCCAGGAGATGCTTTAGTTATTAACGATACTAAAGTAATACCAGCAAGAATCATTGGTGAAAAAATTGATACTGGTGCTATTATTGAATTATTACTTTTAAAAAATATTGAAGAAGATTTATGGGAATGTTTATCCAAACCTCAAAAAAGACTAAAAGTGGGTACGATTATTTCCTTTGGTGATGGAAGATTAAAAGCAGAGGTTAAGGAAATTAAAGAAGAGGGAATAACTATAGTTAATTTAATTTACGATGGAATTTTAATGGAAATCCTAGATTATTTAGGTACCATGCCCCTTCCTCCTTATATCCATGAAAAATTAGATAATAAAGATATGTATCAAACTGTTTATGCCAAAGATTATGGATCTGCTGCCGCACCAACAGCAGGACTTCATTTTACAGAAGAATTACTTGATAAAATAAAAGATAAAGGTATAAATATTGTTAGAGTAACTTTACATGTTGGTTTAGGAACCTTCCGTCCAGTTATGGAAAGTGATATAAAAAAACATATTATGCATAGTGAACATTTTATCATGAGCAAAGAAACCGCCGATATTTTAAATAAAACTAAAGAAAATAATAAAAGAATTATTGCTGTTGGGACAACAAGTGTAAGAGTCCTTGAATCAGTTTTAGAAGATAATGATAAGTTTGTTCCAATTGAAAAAGATACAAGTATTTTTATTTATCCTGGATATAAATTTAAAGGTGTTGATGCAATTATTACTAATTTCCATTTACCAAAGAGTACTTTAGTAATGTTAGTATCTGCTTTTGCTGGAAAAGATTATATTTTAAAAGCATATAAAGAAGCAGTTGATGATAAATATCGTTTCTTTTCTTTTGGTGATGCAATGTTTATAAAATAATATTTCTATTATTTAAAAAAAATGGTATAATAAATATGAGGGATGAATATGAAAGATAAAAATGAAAAAATTGATTATAAAAATTTAAATGCATTAATACAAACAGCAAGAGTAATATTAAAAATACTCTTAATACTAGCCCTTGGTGGTATTGTTATTTTTGGTTTTATTGTATTAGAAAAAACACAAATATTAAATATCTTAGGAACTATTTTATCAATATGCATGCCGCTTTTCTTAGGTTTTGCTATAGCATGGCTTTTTGAACCATTAATAGAAAAATTTGAAAAAAAGAATTTTTCAAGAAAAATATCTGTTTTATTTACTTATTTATTGTTTTTATTAATTTTGGTTTTATTGATAGTTTTAGTTGTTCCAGAATTTATATCACAGCTTAAAGAATTAATAAGTCAAATACCGTCATTCTTAGTTGATATTAAAAACTTTATTACCAATATCTTTAGTAAATTTAGTGATAGTGAGATAGATATAACAAGTATTCAAAATACTATCATTGGACAAATTGATAATTTAGCAAATAATATTACAACAAATTCTTTATCTGGTATCATTGATACCATCACAAAGATTTTTTCAAGTGGTGCCTTAGTAACTTTAGGAATAATTATTGGAGTATATTTTTCACTTGATTTTGATAAAATAAAAGATATTATAAGAAGTTGGATACCAAGAAAGAAGAAAAAAGATACATTAAGAGTTATTAATGAATTAAATGTTATGGCAAGAGGTTATGTAAGTGGTACATTATTTACATCACTAATTGTGGCTTTTTGTACGTTTATTGGTTTAATAATCAGTGGTATTAGTAGTCCATTATTATTTGCTATATTTTGTGGTATAACTAATATCATTCCATATTTTGGACCATATATTGGAGGTATTCCTACAATTATTGTAGCATTTTCTATAAGTCCTATGTGTGGAATTATTGCTGCTTTAACCATCGTTATTGTTCAAGTTATTGAAGGTAATATTATTAATCCAATTATAATTGGAAAGGCAACAGATATTCATCCAATAACCATTGTTATTAGTTTATTAATATTTGAACATTTCTTTGGAATAGTTGGAATGATACTTGCAACACCGATAGTAGGAGCTATTAAAATATTATTTAATTTCTTTAATGAAAAATATGGTTTTATAGAAAAAATAAAACCTGCAAATGATGATAAAAATATTATGAATTCATAATATTTTTTTGCACTTGTGAAAAATTTATGAAATAAATTGTTTTTATGACCTTTTAATGATATAATACCTAATAGGTAGGTGATTTCTTATGAATAAATTGACAAGAGATGATATTGTTTTATTTCTTAAAATTGCTATTTCTATTGCACTTATAATTATTGCAGTTAAGTTCTTTATTAACTTATTACCATTAATCATTTTAATACTAATTATTATTTTACTTGTAGATAGTTTTATGAAAAGTGATTATATGAAAGAAAAAAGAAAAGAAAAAGCTGAAAGAAATAAAGTTATAGATGCAGAAATAATAGAAAAAAAAGAAAAATAGTTGTGTTGGGGGGAAATTATGATTTTTGCAAAAATAAATGTTAAAAGAAGTTATGAAGAAAAAGGTGATTTAGTTTTTAGACCTTTATCAAGAATCTATGAAAAGTTAAAAACAGAATATACAACAAGTGATGAAATTGTTCCATTACTAGGTGTTATCTACGAAGATGAATTTTATGAATTAACAAATATGAAAAAAATTGCAGATGCTGACTACGAAATTATTGACAATGAAGAATTTGCACAAATTATCGATAATTTAAAATTTGAAAATTTGAAGTATTTGCGTGAAATGATAAACTTTTGTATCTTTAATGAATCATCAAAAACAGATTATGGCATTTCCACAATTGAAGATTTAGCTAAAGATCGTTGGATTGATTTTGAAGGATATAATAATTATTTAACAAATGTTAATCCATATCAAGAACCATTTGATGGATATAATGATTTTAATTATAAATGTAAAATGAAAAAAATAATGAAGGATGGAAGTAGTTATGGAAGAAAAATTTAGAATATTAATTAAAGCATTTTTAGCAGGGATAATGATTAGTATTGGTGGAACAATATATTTATCACTTGAAAATAAAATGGTAGGAGCATTTCTATTTAGTATTGGATTATTTATGATATGTGTTAATTCTTATAATCTATATACAGGAAAAATAGGTTATCTTATTGAAAGAAAAAAAGGATTCATTATTGAATTATTAATTACTTTAATAGGTAATTTTATTGGAACTGTATCATGTGGTTTAGTTTTATCAAAAACAAGAATATATTCTTCAATTAAAGAAGTTGCCGTAAAGATATGTACAGTGAAACTAAATGATAATTTATTAAGTATTTTTATACTTTCAATATTTTGTGGAATGTTAATGTATTTAGCAGTTGATTTATATAAGAGAAAAAATGATTTTGGAAGATATCTTGGAATATTTCTTGGAGTAACAGTATTTATTTTAGCTGGTTTTGAACACTGTGTTGCCAATATGTATTATTTTACTGTCGCTGATATGTGGGAAGCCAAAACATTGTTATATGTTTTAATAATGATTTTAGGTAATACTTTAGGATCTCTTATTATTTCTAAAGGGCATCAGTTAATCAGTGATAAGTAATATTGACATAATTTTACATTTGTGATATAATCAGTAGGATTTTGTAGTAAATCATGAACAAGAGGGGGGATTATGATGAATACAAAAAAAGAAATGATATCTGATGAAAAAATAGAGGAGTTATATAATAAGTTAAGACCAGTTGTTACCGTTAATGGTGCAAAGTATTTATTGAAAAAATTCACACTTGAAGAAATAAAAAAAGAAGCATATTTAACTAATAAAAAAAATAATAAAGATGAATACTTAGATAATTCTGAACTTAAAGTTATTGGTTCATTTGATTATGTTAAAGAATATGATAATCCATTGTCATTTGAACCAACAATAAGTGATGTTTTAATTGAAATACCACAAATATATTTAGATAAGGCAGATGCCTTTGAAATAAGTGAAATACCAAGAATTAGTGAAAAAAATCATGTTGCTAAAGTTTTAACGTACAAAATACATAAAAAATAAAATTTTGAGAGGTTTATAATGGATAGAGAATTCGAATTACTAAAAAGAATAAAAGCTGATAATGGGGAAGATTTTAATGATACACCAACAAGATTATCTGATAATGAATTAGATGAATATTTAAAAGAGGTTATTATTAATTTTTCTACATTATGTTATGATAAAAACCAAAATAGGAACATAGATGAAGAAACAAATATCATTGTTAATAATATATATTTATTGATAGATATATTGGTAAAAATGGGTGTTCATCCAGGTTTTATAATTGTAGCTTTAACAGAATATAATCGTAAAAAAGTAAAGTATAATGATCGTATTGCCTATAATAATGGTAGAAAAAAAACTAATGGAGTTTTCTTTCCATATAACGATGTTAGAAAAGAATTAAAATTAATGAATGATTTTAATTATCAAGGATATGATACTAGTTTATCAAATTGTTATGACGATATTCTTTCTATGGATAAAGAATTTAGTCTTTCATATAGCGCTAATCCTACTAAATTAAGTTATGAAAGAAAACAAGCCTATTTTATATCTATAACCAATCAAAGAAATCAAATCACCAATGCCGATGATATAATAGATGAAAGTATTTATTTGGTTGATTTAATTTATACTTCTTTATGTATGTTAGTAGAAATGGGTGTTAATCCAGATAAGTTATTGATTAATAGAATAGAAGAAGAAAGGAAAAAAGGAAAGCATATTTAATCTTTCCCTTTTTTGATATAATAGTTATGAAAGTAAAAGGAATTTGTTTAGGTTGTAAAGTAAATACCTATGAAATGGAATATATCCTATCTAAATTTTTAGAAAAAGGTTATGAAATAACCAATGATAAAGCAGATATTTATATTATTAATACTTGTAGTGTTACTAATATGAGTGATGCTAAATCAAGAAAAGTAATTAATAGGACCATAAGAGAAAATGATAATTCCATAATTGTGGTTATGGGATGTATGATTGAAGCTAATAAAGATTATGATAATCCTGGTGTAAGTATTATTATAGGTAATAAAGATAAAAATAAAGTGGTAGATTTAGTAGAAGATTATCAAAAAAATCACGAAAAGAAAAAAATACTATATCAAGATTTTGATAAAGAATTTGAAGATATGTTTATTAAAAATATGCCAGGAAGAACAAGAGCTTTTATTAAAATTCAAGATGGTTGTGAAAACTTTTGCTCATATTGTATAATTCCTTATACAAGAGGAAGATGTCGAAGTAAAGATAGCAAAAAGATAATCGAGGAAATTAAAGAATTAATAAATAATGGATATAAAGAAATTGTTTTAACTGGTATTCATACAGGACATTTTGGTGAAGATAAAGATATATCTTTCCCAGAATTATTAGATAAAATAGCAAAACTTTCTAATTTAGAAAGATTAAGAATATCTTCTATTGAAATAACGGAACTTAATGATGATTTTTTAAAGGTTTTAAAAGAAAATAATAATATTGTGTCACACCTTCATATACCGCTTCAAGCAGGATCAGATAAGATTCTTAAATTAATGAATCGAAAATATGATTTAAAATACTTTAAAGATAAAATAGAAACAATAAGAAAGATAAGAAAAGATATATCGATAACAACAGATGTTATTGTAGGTTTCCCTGGTGAAACAGAAGATGATTTTCAAGAAACTATAAATACTTGTAAAGAAATAGGTTTTAGTAAAATACATGTTTTTCCATATTCCGTAAGACATGGTACGAAAGCCGAAAATATGCCTAACCAAGTACCAGAAAATATCAAAAAAGAAAGAGTATCCAAGTTAATTGAAGTAAGTAATCAATTGGAACATAATTATTTAGATAAATTTATTGGTAAAGAAGTAATTGTTTTAATAGAAAACTCAAATGATAATAAATCAGTAGGTCACACTGATAATTATTTAAAAGTATTTATAAATAGTAGAGAAGAACATAATACTTTAGTAAAAGTTTTAATAAACAAAAGAGTAGATAATTACTTAGAAGGAGAGAGAAATGATTAATAAACAAAGAAAAGATTATTTAAATTGGGATGAATATTTTATGGGGATTGCAAGACTATCTAGTATGAGAAGTAAAGATCCTAATACCCAAGTTGGTTCTTGTATAGTAGGAAGTGATAATAGGATATTATCTATTGGTTATAATGGAGCTCCAAATGGTTTTCAAGATAAAAATTTTCCATGGGATAGAGTTGGAGATATGCAAAACACTAAATATGCCTATGTATGTCATAGTGAAATGAATGCTATCCTAAATTATCGAGGTTCAAGAAAAGATTTAGAATCAGCAAGAATCTATGTTGATTTATTTCCATGTAATGAATGCGCTAAATTAATAATTCAAAGTGGTATTAAAGAAGTTATTTATTTAAGTGATAAATATAAAGATACAGATTCTACTATTATTAGTAAAAAAATGTTTGATGAATGTGGTGTAAAATATCATGGTATGACCATTGATAAAGATATTATAATAAGTTTACATAATGATAAATAAAAGTGCTTGAAAAATATAGTGCTTTTTTTTGTATAAAAATGTAAATTAAAATAAAATTCATAAAATCCTCTTGACATATATATATATATATATATAATATGATTATATTGATATCATAGAGGAGGTAAATTATGTCAAATGGTATGTCAAATAATAAAAAGAAAATTATATTACCAATAATAATATTACTTTTGGTAATAGCGATAATAGGAGTAACATTCGCATTTTTTAATTATACAAGAACAGGAAGTGCAAATACATTAAAAACTGGAAGAATATATTTTAGTACAGAACAAACAAACAATAATACTATTAATTTAACAAATATCTTCCCAATGACTAAACAAGAAGCACTAGCGGATAGTTCAACTAACGGTACCTTAGTAGTAACCTTTACAGGAGATACTACATATACTGATGGAATAGAATATTTATTAAGTATCGATTCGGTATCAAGAACAGCTAATATTCCAATAAGTTTAATAATGGATGTTAATGTAGAATCAAGAACAGCAGGTGATACACCAACTACAATAACATTAACAGAAAATGCTAATTATTATACTGCAAGAAATAATAAAGAAACATCAATGTATCTAGCTAGCGGAGAAGATACGACAATTAATGGTACAACACATAAAGTTATAACAGATATCTCTAATGGGAAATATTTACTTACAGGATATATTAAAAGTGGAACAGATGTTGTAAATGGTACAGTAACCATTAAAGCTTTTATTGATACTGATAATATCATAATTACTGATACACCAGATGATCAAAGTAATGCACCATCTAATTATACAGATGGAACAGTAACCACAGGTAAAACAGTTATCTCAACAACCGATTGGAATAGTCTAAAAACAAATGGAGTAAGCTTTAAAGTAAAAGGAGAAGCAAATCAAGGAATATGGGTTTCAGAACCAGTATTACCTTCAATATATTATTGGACATATGGAGAAAATGAAATAGATGATGATGTGAATTATGATACAGTTAGTGTAAAATATACAGAGGAGAATATTGACCAAATACCCAAAAATTACTTTATAAAAACCATTTCAACCCCAACTGTGGCATTGGATGATATATATATAATACAATATCAAGAGGAAGATGATGACACTATATATTTTTCGGATGAAAATTATTATTCACTTTCACAATGTACTCAAGCAACTGAAACTGACTATGATATGACAATTAACCCTACGTGTGTTATTAAATATGAGAGTGGCGAAACATATAATGAGTTAGAACATCAAGCTTGCATAAAAATAAATAATGATTTTATATGTTTTTCACCTACAAGCGATTTAAACATTTGGGAAAATTATAAGAATCAACTGGAAAGTAAAGGACTTGTATGTGGATATCCCACTGAGTTAAGTGATAATTATATGTCATCCTTTACAGATGATGTTAATAATGCTAAGATGTTGGTGTGTACAACAAATCAAAATGCATGTACTGATAATACTAGATTATGTAATGATGGCTGGAGACAAGGTGATACATACACTCAAATATATTTTATTAATAACTCATCCATTTTACTAACAAGTCCTAATTATTATTCACACGATAAATGTGCTGTATATTCATTTGGCACTGGTACTGGTGCATGGTGTCAGTAGATGCAATAAATTTATATTTAACATTTAATGCTCAAAGATTGTTTCTATAATCAACTTTAATATTAATGCTAATTGAAAGATTTGAATTTGAAAATATATATTAGATGATAAGATTGATTATAATAAGAATAAGATTTTTATCCAATAATAATGGAAGAATGTTCCGTATATATCAAAAACATATACGTTAGGTTAGAATTTGGGTTAGAATATATAACAATATAGTGTACATAAAACACACTATATTTTTTATTGTAATTTACATCTTAATAATGTTATATTATATATAAAGGAATGTTTATGAAGAAAATAATTACTGATATAAATAAAAATATTATATTAAAAGAAGAGAATATTTTAGATAATGGTGATAGTAATAATATCATTAAGATATTATTAGATAAAGAGATTACAACATATCTTGGTATAGGAGCTGCAATAACCGAAAGTGTTGGATATAATTATTGCAAATTATCTTCTTTAAATAAAAAGAAATTTTTAGATGATTGCTATAGTAATCATGGATTAAACCTAAGTTATGGAAGAATATCTATTGGTAGCAATGATTTTACTATTAAAAGTTATGAATATTCTAAAAAGAAAGATTTAAGTGATTTTAATATAGATCATGATAAATTATATGTAATACCTATGCTTAAGGATATTTTGAAAATAAAAAAGATTTCTTTAATAGCAAGTCCTTGGTCACCACCAAGGATGTATAAAAGATTAAGACTTCTTCGATATGGAACTAAGTTAAAAAAGAAATATTATGATAGATATGGTGATTATTTAATTAAGTTTATTGATGCATATAAGTTGGAAGGGATTAATATAGATTATTTAACTCCACAAAATGAACCTGTGGCAAGACAAAAATGGGAATCTTGTAAATTTAGTTTATTAGAACAAAAAGATTTTGTTTATAATTATCTGGTACCTAAACTTAAAGATACTAAGGTTTTGCTATTTGATCATAATAAAGATAATATCTATTATATATTTAAAGAATTATATAAGAAAAATGAAAAAATAGCAGGATTAGCTTTTCATTATTATAGTGGTAGTTTCTTTGATAATATAAAAAAAATTCATATGGACTACCCCGATATAATACTTGCTAGCACTGAATCATGTTGTGGATATAGTAAATATCATGAAAAATCATGGATTCATGATGCCGAGATTATCCTTAATGATATAATTGGCGATATGAATAACGGTACTAATATTTATGTATATTGGAATTTGTTACTAGATGAATTAGGAGGTCCTACATATATCAAGAATTATGTTAAAAGCCTAATAATTTTAAAGAATAATAATTATCTTTTAACACCATTATATTATTATATATATCATATAAGTCATTTTGTTAATATCAATAGTAAAATTATTTATAATGAATGTTTTACTGATGAATTAAAAGTATTATCTTTTAAAGATAAAAATAAAATTAAAATAATTATTATGAACATTAGTAATAAAGATTACGAATACAATCTATTAATTAATGATCAATATTATAGTGATAGTATTAATCCTCATAGTATTATTACTTATATAATATAAAAATATCCACTATACAGTGGATAAATTTATTTTATTATTTTAATATATAAATTTAATATATCTTGAT
>CAMVAF010000023.1 GCA_947165365.1 uncultured Clostridia bacterium
GATACTAAGACAAGAGATAGTAGAAGAATAGTTCCTATTACTAAAGTCTTGTTAAATGACCTTAAAATGCTCTATGGGCATGATAAAAAAGAATACTATGGATTTAATGATGATTTCTTTGTTGTATCTGATGCTAAACCCATAGCTGATTCTAATATATATCTTAGAAGAACTAAACTAGCTACTCTTGCTGGCTTAAAGGTTATTAGGATCCATGATTTTAGACATTCATGTGCATCACTACTTATTAACAATGGTGCTAATGTTACATTGGTTGCAAAATATTTAGGACATACAAAAATCGAGGAAACACTAAATACATATTCACATATGTTTAGTACTGCCCTCGACTCTGTTGTTTCTGTTATAGATAACTTAGATAGCAAAAGCTAGGAATAATTCCTAGCCTTTTTTCATTAAATATTCAACAATTTTATATACTTCAGTGTTAGGATTTGCCTCAACCGTTCCTATTCTTCGATTATTATCAATTTGATACTTTTCTATTTTTTTTGCACGATCAATTGCTAAATCTATTTCTTTAATGATATCAGGATAAATATTAATGTTCTTTTCATACTTTGGATAATACTCTTTTAATCTTTTAATTACTTCTTCGCTATCCATATTTGCAGTTGTATAATCATAATGTAGTAAGAACCATAGTTCAAAACATGGCGATGATGTAATAATTTTTATATTATTTTTCCTTGCTAATTGAATTGCTTCTTCAATTATTTTATTTTTATTTGTATCAACATCTGTATCAAAAATACAATATGCTACATCATCGTCTTGTAAATCTAACTTTAATTCATCTATTTCCTTAATTAACATCTTAACTAACTTTAATGGATCAGTATTATTTCCTCTAGCATACGTAATATTATATGATTTTTTACCATCTTCAAAATTACTAAAGTATGTCTTTTCTGTTTTATTTTTACCTTCTGCTGCTATTAATATTTTACTTTTTTGCTTTCTGACTTTTCTTACTCTATCGTTACTAATTCTTCTATTATGTTCTACTCTTCTTCCCATAAATTAAAATCATTTTTGATAAAAGGAACAGCTCCATATCTACCAAGCATATATCCTCTCTCAACATTTTCCGTTTTTCTTACAGAAAAATCACTTAAAGGATATAAATCACTTATTCCGCTCTTATCATCTTTTTCTGCAAACCATATCTGATCTCTTCTCAAAATGTTTAGTTTTAATAAATTAGTATCGTGAGTATTAAATATTAATTGTGCTCCATTTTTATTTATATCAGGATCATTAAACATTTGAACTATCATTTCAACCAAATATGGATGTAAACTTTTATCTAACTCATCTACTACTACAACTCTTTTATTATTTAATGCATCCTTAATAAATGGAATAAAACAAAAAATAATTTGAGTTCCCATTGATTCTTCTTCATATGATAATTCAACATCAGAACCTTTATGTTTAAAAAATGCAGTAAACACTTTTGGTTTTTCTTTCATATTCATTCCGGCTTTTATAAAATCAGGTATTGCTGCCAACACATCATCCGGAACATCTGTCTCTAATACTTTATAATCTTCTATATTGAAATCTGCTTTTTTCAAAAATTCTAATGCAAAGTCTTTTAATTCTTTATTATTTTTTAAATATTCACCTAGAGCTAAATCTCGAAGCCCTCCTAAATTATTAAAAGTATTAATATCTGCACTTAAAAATTTATATGGACTTTTTGTTTTTTCATAATTCCAGTTTGTTGCAGTGGCAATAAAAAATTTATTTGGTGCATTTTTAGCAGCTATATCATTCAATAATTTTTCATCCTTTTGTGGAAAAGAATAATCATTTGTATTAGTTCTATCAAAAATTTTTGTTTCTCTTCCATTTGGATAATAATATAAATACTCTTCATGTATTTTATTTGTATCTGCTATAAACCCATAAACATAACGTACATCATCAACAATAAATTTAATTTCAAATTCACTTGGTTTATTGATAGTATTTTTATCAAATTTAAACGGAACAATTGGTAATTTTGCATTTATATTCACAATATTTGAACTTCTTAACATTGATATTACAATAGTTAATATTTTAAATAAATTAGTTTTTCCTGATGCATTTGCACCATATATTGCATTTGTTTTTAATACCCTTCGATCATTAGATATAATATAATTATCATCTAATCCATTTGTAGCATTTGCAAGCATACTAAAAGTAACTTTATCTTTAAATGATAAAAAATTTGCAATACTAAATTCTAATATCATAGAATTCTCCTCCTTTTTTCTATTAATAGTATATGCTATTTTTTATATAAAAGCAACACTTTTACATATTTTATTTTTATTTTTTGTATTTTTTTTTCAATTTATGCATTTATTTTATTGATTTTTAGGTTTTATGTGATATAATGCTTATGAGAGATAAAAAAGAAGCTCTGCAAAGCTTCTCTCTCACGTGTAAGATAATATCTCACAAACTAATTTTGGATTAACATCCTATTATTAGTATATCACACTTTTGTGATCTTAAAACATTTTCTTTTAATAGGATTGTAAATCCGTTTTAAAGAAAGGAAGTGTTATTATGGCAACAGTTAAAGCTATACATCAAACATGCACAGGCAAAAACGATTTGTTCATTAACACTGGAAATCATCACAAAATGACACTAAATCAATTTGTAAAGAAAATTGAAAGTGGCAATTCTGTTTATAGTGATAGATATTACATTAAACACGATAGTAGTGGTAAAACTCCAGTATCAAAACCAAACGGCAGTAAAAAAGACAATCTTGAATAAATTGAGTTTATTATCTTACACAGGCACTAGCTTTAGCTAGTGTTTTTTTGTTATAGATAATTCTTCGTAATCTTCTTCGCTGCCAATTCTTTTTAAATAATCTTTGCCTCCATCAACTGCTACTGCCCCACAAGAACATTTCTTATAATCATTTGTGCTTTTAGACTCTATGATATCTCCGCATTTTTTACATTTAATTTTATTACTTATGATTTCTTCTTTCTTTTCCATAAGTCATCTCCTCATAATGTATTATACCATGATTTTATAACAATTATATCCTACCGTTTGCGGTATAATACCATTACAACCATACGGATAAAATCAATATTGTCCGTATCATTGTAAAAAAATCCATTGAGAATTTTTGCCACTTTCGGCACTTTTTCTAAATGAACTATTCATAGAATCAAATTTTTTTGTACCTAAATTGTACCTAAAATTATTTTAGCAATATCGATACCTAGCAAACCCTTATAAAATGGGCATAGAAAATGAGAGCACGGTTAAATGCTCTCTTCAGGGGGTGACTGAGTTCCATATCGTCAATATTTATAAAATATATAAAACCCTTTATTTATAAGGGTTTATGCACATATTAGTTTATTTAAGTTTAATCAAATTTATATGTTTTTAGGTACTTTACGTACCTAAATACGTACCTAAAAATCATTCATTTTTATTATATTTTTCTTTTAATTGATTTAATCTATCTTGCAATTCCAAAATATTCTTTTCAGTATCTTTAATACTATCCCCTTCTTTTTCTTTTGTAAATTCTTTAAATAATTGAAGAGCTTCTTTTTCTAAATCTGTACCATTGTTATTAATATATTTTTCTACCTCTTTAAATGATTCTTGTATTTCCTTATCAGCAGAATCAAATCGCTTAATTGCCTCAGGATCTTTCATATATAAATCATACAA
The DNA here is from genome assembly GCA_947165365.1 of uncultured Clostridia bacterium. GTDB lineage: Bacteria > Bacillota_I > Bacilli_A > RF39 > UBA660 > RUG12783. The sequence continues at coordinate 3,733 of CAMVAF010000023.1, forward strand.
ATTACTACCATTAAATAATTGATCAAATAATTCTAATGATCTTTCATTATCCTTTTTAAAAACTTCATTTAATCTATTTTCATTATCAGGTATTCTTAATTTTAATTCATCAAACTTGTTTGATAATTTATCCATTGAATATTTTATTTTGGGTTTACTTAAAACAATTTCTTTTATTTTGGCTTTATCGATTTGATTGTAAATTTCACTAAAAATATCATTAATAATTGCTCTCAAGTTCTCTAATATTTCAAAATCTATGTACGCTGCAAACAAAATATTATTATCTTCGGCTTCTTTTAGTGAATGATTTACTTGATGTCTTATTGTTTCAATTATTTTAAATAAGGTTGCTTTGTAGTTTTCTTTTTTGTAATATTTATTATCATTTGCAATAAATTCTTGACTGATCATATTTTCAAATTCTTCATATTTCTTAGTATTAATAAAATATTCTTTGGAGTCTTGTATCGCTTTAACTAAATTATATATTGAAGCACAGTATATTCTATACACTCTATCTCTATCTGTAAATGTATCAATAAAGTATTCTTTATTTTCAAAATCAAGATAAACTTTAGATAATGTATTAGACATTGCAACAAATTCTTGTACATTTAATATTTTGCCAATTTGCTTATCAGTATATTTCATTCTATCACCTTTATTAACTATATATTATACAACAAAAAAGAAGAATTAATCTTCTAATTTGATTTGCCCATTGATTAATAATGGAAGAATAAATGTATAGTAATCATATAATTTTTCGTTTTCTTCCTTGCACTTAACTATTTGTTTAAATAAAGGATTTATAATCATTGAAAATTTAGTAAAACTATCTTCATCATATGGCACATATATATAAGGAATAGAGGAACTAGCGTGTTTTATAACAGATCCACTAGCATATTTTTCTATTGTTTTTCTTACATATTCAGAACGAAACAAGAAATATAATAAACCATTATTAATAGATTTTTTTACAGGGACAGCTTTTTTTATGCCAGTAGAAAAGATACCCCTGTATCCAGTTGCCACTCTTCCAACCGTACCATCAAATGAAATTAATACTTCATCGTAATCAACTTTCCCAATTAAACTATTAGGTTGTGAAATAAATACTGGATTTTTATTATCCAAATCGCTAACTCTGTAAAATTCATATGATCCTTCAAATTCTTTTTCATTATAATTGTTGCTTCCAGGTTCATATCCTTTTTTTAATTCACATAGTTCTGTAATATTTAGTTCACTCCAATTATTAGGTATTTCTCTTTTACATTTTTTTGAAAAAAACACCCCATTATTATTATACCCATATTGTGTAAACCAATAATTATATAATTGATCTCCCAATTTGTGTAATTCATCTATTATTTTATTGTTTAATAAAATATTATCATTTATTATCTTTAACAGTTCCCCCTTTTCTATTTGCTTTTCTTTAATTATTGGTAAATCCAAGTTTTCTAAATCCGGAATATTTAAGTTACTAACAATTGACCCAGTTTTATCAACCCTATGTATTTGAGTTTGAACATAATTAGACATCAATACATTTAAAATGTAGACGGGATCATACTCCTCCTTATTGATTTTTAATAAGACAAGTCTTTGACCCAAACAACATTTAAAGTTACTAGGTACTATTCCGACAACACCCATTGGTGCTTCTCTGCTTATTATGATATCTCCTTCTTCTGGTTTGGCCCTTTTAACTCTAGAATTATATGTTTCCTCGTCCACAAAAGATAAATTTTTCATGTCTATATTTCCATTTATTAAATTGTAATTTCTAATAACAGGAATTCCTTCTGTTTTCCATTCTGGAGTTGAATGTGGACAATCAATTATTGCAGTACAAATATCCTTTAATTTTTTAATTTCCATTTGATTTTTCCTCCTTTGACAGAAGATCTTTGTATTTCTTTCTCCATTTTAATGATGGCCTTTTACAAATCTTATCCTTTGAAACAAATGCACAAATATTGTTAATGTAACAATTCTTACATATATCTGGATTTAACTGTCTGCATCCATATGTTTGACTCTCTGTATCTTCTTTATTCAAAGGTGCATCAAATGGAATAATAAGACTCTTATCTAAATCACTCATACTTCATCATCCCTAGATTTTTCTTTAATTCTTTTTCACACTCGGATTTTTCATTAAAAAGCTTATCTAATGTCTTTGAATATTCATCTATTGTCTCCTTAAACTCTTCTGAAGTCATTGCTGAATATTCTATTTTTATATCAAAGTATTGAGATGCAGCTAATGAATATTCTTTCTCTGTTATTTCATTAATATCAACCTTAATACTAAAATTTTCCAATTCTTCATTATTTAAAAAGCACTCTTGAATTTTAATTATGTCCTCATATGTTAACAAAGTTCTTTGATTTTTGCCATCTTTTGTTTTTATGCCTAAATCTGATGCCTCTACAAGTAATACTTTTTCATTTATCGTTGATTTATCTATAAACATAATAGATACACTTGTTCCTGTTGTTGCAAATAAATTTGAAGGCATTGAAACGACCCCTTTAACCCATTTATTATCAATTAAATACTTTCTTATTTTCTTTTCAATTGCACCTTTAGCAGCTATAAAACCTGTTGGAACAACAATTGCTGCCTTTCCGTTATCCTTTAAAGAAAATAATATGTGTTGTATAAATAATAAATAAATAGCCATTTTATCTTTATCTTTGTTTGGAATATTAGGTATTCCTGCAAAAAATCTATCAGAATATTTATCATCCACTAATTTATCTCTATAATCACTAAAATCTGTCTTAAATGGTGGATTACTTACTATATAATCGAATTTAGCTAAATTATTTCCATCTTTATTAAGATGTGATGGTCTAAGCAGTGTATTATCGTGAACAACATTGTCTAATGAATGAACCAAACTGTTTAATATTAAATTTAATCTTAGAAATTCATTTGATTTTTGAGAAATATCTTGAGTATATAATGTACAATCTGATTCACCAATTTCATGTGCTAAGGCTAATAATAGTGTCCCTGATCCAGCTGCCGGGTCATAAATTGATACATTTCTTACTTTATCAGTATCCGGAACTAATATTTTAGCAATAATCCTTGCTATAGAATTAGGTGTATAGTATTCTGCATACTTACCAAAATCTTTGTTATAATCTTTAATTAAATATTCAAATATAGTTGCAAAAAAATCATATTTTTCATCAAATACTTCATCAAAAGAAAATTCTACTAATTTGTCTATTATGGCTTTAGCAAAATCATTTTTCTTATTTGATTCAATAATATATTGAGAAATAGGACTAAACAATTTAATTTTTTCTTTACTGCCGGTTCTTACTGAAAATATATCTATGTTATCATTTGAAATTCCATCTAAAGCATTATCAAATAACTCATAAAACTTTGGAGTAGTTGAGTTTTTGTTATTAAATAAATAACTAACTAAAAATTCTTTTCTAATATATGCTACATTTGCTCCCAAACCATATCTATATTTAGACATTTCAGCAGGGCTAAGTTTCATTATTTCTTCTTCTACTTCTTTTGTTGTAGAACTCTTAGATAAACTCTTATCTACTCTTTTAAATTCATATAGAAACTTGTCATTTAAATACTTATAAAGGAAAGAATCAGCAATAATTTTGTATTCATTTCCTGTGTTAGATAATCCATATTCACCACATACTGCTTTTAAATCATCTATCATTCTCTCTGTTTTAACTATTAGTTGTCTTTCTTTATCCATTATTACTTACCTTCCTTTCAAACTCATACATTGTTACAATTAAATCTACAAAAAAGTCTATTTCATCAATAATCTTTGTTTCTTCATTAGAAGTCATATAAACACATCTTCCAACTTCGCTCTTAAAAAATTCAACATTATCTAAAATATCATTTCTTCTCAATATTAAATCGTCAACTTCATTTTTGATTTCTAAAAGAATTTCTACTAATTTAGAATCGCTAAAATCTGATATTCTATCTTTGACTCTTTTATAAATTTTTACATACTTATCATCGCCAAGTAATTTATTAAGAAGCATACTATTCTTTAAATTTAATTGATCAATATTCTTTTCTATTTCAGTTAATTTTTTCATATTTTCATTGATATCATCGATAGTTAACTCTTCTATATTTTTCTTTTTAAATAAGTTATTAAAATCATTTGCTAAAGAAGTATAGTATTTATCATCTTTATCAATATTATTAATAAATTTTCTTCTAACTTCTTCTATTTTATCTAAGTACTTATCAGATATAATAAGTTCCCCTTCATTGATCTTGTTGAATTTAATATCTAAATTTTCAAACACCATATTTAATGGATTAGATCCATCGTTACTGTTAACATCTTCTGATAAATTAAGAATATCTAATCTTCTATTAATCTCTTTTGACATATTATCGATACTCAATATATCGACTTTTTCTATCAAATCAGTATAGTTTAAAGATTTAATAATATTATATAAATCTTTATAGTCTCTTACTAATCTTCTTAAATCGATTAATTCTTTCTTTTCTAAAGAACTAATTTGAGAACTTAATAATTCCTTATTTGAAAAATCAAATAAGAACAATTTATCTTTTATTTCTTCAATTCTTTTTTCAGCATCTTCACTTGAAACAAAGATACTTGAATAATGTTCAAAATCTTCTCCCAATTCTTCTTGAAGTTCATTAAAATATATTTGATTAGTTTTATCAAATTCATCTCTAATATCTGCAAAATCAACAACATAACCATATCTAAAATTCTTATATGGTCTATTTACTCTAGTTAGTGCTTGTAACAAATTATGTGCTCTTATTACTCTTCCCAAATATAATTTCTTAAGTCTAGGAGCGTCAAATCCTGTTAACAACATATTATCAACAACTAAAATATCTATTTTTCCTTCTTTATAAGCTTTTATTTCTTCTTCTCTAACTTGTTTGTTATCTTCATTATACAGAATAAGAATTTTTGAAAACTCATATTTATCTAGTGATTTAAATAAATTTCTTGCCTGAGCTTGTGAATCACAAACAATCATAGCCCCTATACTATCATCACCAAATCTTGTTCTAGAATCACCAAAATCCTTTGTTATATATTCTGCAAGCGCCTCAGTATAAACTGGATGAGATACTATATTACTTTCTTTTGCATCTTTTAATATTTCTCTTACTTGATCTAATGCCTCGGCTATTTTAACCTTATATTCTGCTTGTACGCCTTCCCTAATAAGCTTTAATGTATATCCATCCATAATAGACTTATTATAATAATATTTATGAATATAATCGCCAAATATATCTTTTGATGAATATTTCATACCATCTATTTCTTGATTTACTAATGGTGTTCCAGTTAATGCAATTTTAATTGAATTTCTATCAGAAGCCATTAAATTTGATAAAAAACTCCCTTTAGGATTATAATCTCTATGAGCCTCATCTAAGAAATATATTCTTTGGACATCAACATTATAATCTGAATCTTTAACAGTTGAATCTTCAGAAAATTTTTGAATGTTAACCACATTAATAGTTAATTTACCATTTTTTGATGCTTCTCCTGTCATAGCTATATTCTTTTTAAAATCATCTCTTGAATTAACTTTTACAACATTTAATCCTCTTGCCTCAAATTCTTCTGAAGCTTGTTTTAATAAATCTAACCTATCGACAATAAAATAGAATTTTGCTACTCTGGACTGTTTTGCATAATAATCAGTTAAGTATTTAACATTAAAATATGCAAGCGCTGTTTTACCTGATCCTTGTGTATGCCATATAATTCCTTTTTTTATTCCTTCTTTTATTTTATTTTCTATAGCAAAAGTGGCAAATAACTGTTGATATCTCATAATATGTTTTTGTATTTCAACTACACCATTTTTATTAGCTTTTTCTACGTAAGCTATTCCATATCTTAATAACTTAAAAAATCTATTTTTATGAAATAATGATGTAATCAATTTGTTTGTAGGAGTCATTCTACTTAAATTTGTATTATATTCATTTGTTCCCTTTATTGACACATAATTATTATCTTTCAATATAAAATTTTCTTCAGAATCTGATATATCACCTATCTTATCAAATATAGAAGGTTCTTCTTCTCTAAAGCAATTAAAGAAAACACTTTTATCACTTGGTGTAGCATAAAAAGCTCCTTCAATAGGTACAATAGAATCGTTATTATATTCTTGGTTATTTGAGAAAACTAAAACCTGAGTAATATTCATAAATTTTCTAAACTTCTCATTATGAAATCTATCATTAATCCTATTTCTTTCAGCTAATATTCCATCTCTATTGTTTGGTTTCTTAACTTCTATAAAGCCTAATGGCATACCGTTAATAAGCATGATAACATCAGGTCTAAAATTATCTTCTCCATTCTCATATGGTAATTCTGTTAAAACATTTAATGTATTATTATCAGCATTATCAAAATCAATTATTTTAATTCCATCTAATCCATCTAATAATGTTTTATAAAACTTTCTACCTAAATCTTTATTATTTAATTCGATATCTAGTTCATCTATGATTTTATCTATATCTTTCTCATTCAAATCAGTATTGTTAATTTTATTAATACTGTCTTTGAATATAGTTTTAAAAATATTCATTCTTGGATCTAATTGATTTTTTATTTCTTTTAAAGATAAGTATTTATATCCTAATCTAGTAGCATGAACTAAAGCAGGAATTTTAACTCTTGTATTTTCGCTAAATTCCATATTATTCACCACCTATTAATTTCTTTAATGAAACATTATCTTTATTTTTCCATTCAGTATAACCATTTGCATTTCTTCCTAAAATAGCAATTGCAGCCATTGAAGGAGATGAAAATAAATGATCATTAATATACACATTATCAACCAAATCTGTTGAACTTCTTTCCTTTTCAAAGAATCCATTTAATGATGGTGATAAGCTTTCAAATACACCTTCTTTAACTTTAGAACCTTTTAACACAACGAATCCTTCATCAGTCATCATTCCATGAGCATATTCAATACCATTGTTTGTTAAATGAAGTGTTTTATCTTCTTTATCTTTTTTGTCAATTAAACTAACAAATAGTTTATACCCAAACATATTTGCAATTATTTTGATTTTAGATATAAATTTTTCTGCTCTAATTTCATCAGCATTACTTAATGATGATTTAGTTGGACTTGATTCATTTTTAATAATATATCTACTAGCTTTCTTACTCATTTCATATAATTCATGTTCAATATATTTAATATGAGCTTTATTTAATGAATTATCTTTACTAACAAATACAACACATTCATTCCAAAAGTCTTTATTCTTATTATGTTGAGATAATCTGCTATAAATATCTTCTGCTTCACCAATATAAGCTATTTTTTCAGCAGTATTTTCATCATCTCCAAATAAAATATAAACTCCTGTATTATTTATATATTCTAATGAGGATGCTTCTTTTAATTTGTTTCTTGGAATTTTATAACTAATACCAAACCAATCATCAACAGAACATTCAATAATTCCATTTGGATTTTCTTCTTCTATAATAAATTGTAATACTTGTTTATTCATATACCCTCCTTATGACACTATGACACTAATTATCGGTGTGGTTCGCACTCAAATCTAATGTCATTCTGTCATTAATCTAATATATCGCTGACTTTAATATTGTAATATTCAGCTATCTTTCTTACTACTTCATTATTTAATTTTCTACTACCTTTTTCATATTTATTATAAGTAGAAATATCTATTCCTAAAAAATTTGCAACATCTTGTTGTGATTTTTTATTTTCTAATCTATATTGTCTAACTCTTAATCTAGCTCTTGCTTGAATCTTTTCTTCTAATTTAGCCATTTCTTCAGCAAAATATCTAATATCACCAATATATTGCTGTTTGTTTTGTGCAAGATCAAAAGCATATCTTCTTATTTCAAATTCTTCTTCTCTAGACAATTCAGGCATGTTTTCAAAAAAATAATTTGTTGATATTTTATAAAGTGTTGCTAAATCTCTAATTACAGATAAAGGTGTTGCCCTATCTCCTAATTCATAGTGTTTATATGTTGAAACATTGACACCAACTACCTGTGCAACTTCCTTTTGAGTTAAATTGAACTTATTACGCATATCTGCCATATTCTTGCCGATTGCTATATCACTTTTTCTTCGTTTTTCCACAAGGATTCCTCCTATTCTCTCTGACACCATTATAGCATACATTTTCCATTTTGGAACATTTAAATTCCAATTTGTCAATATTTTTTAATTTAATACTTGACAATATGGAACTAGGATGATATATTATAATTGTATTTCCAATTTGGAACTTTTATTTAGATTTGCGTTTTGACAAATTGGAACTACTGCTCTTTGAAAACTTATTAGTTGTGGAAATCGCCGATATGCCATAACTCAAAAAAAAGCAAGGCTATACCCCTATTGGCACGGGAGTTATGGGATAACTAAAATCTCAAAAGGGATACTCTACCCTATAGAGCGGAAAGGAGGTTAACATGAATAAAGAAATATTAGATTCTATAATACCTACTATGGATTTCAATGATTTATTTGAACTAGCTGAATCTCACTTATGTGGACTATATATTATAAAAAATAAAGACAGAAATTTATTAAGAAAAGAATATGGTCTTAAAGAAGATCTTGAAAATGAATCAGAGGAAAATATGATTAAAGCAATTTATAGAATGAATGCAGAAATAATGAAAAACAGATAGGAGGTTGATATATGACTGCAGTTGAAACATTAGAATTATTATCTAAACAATGGTGTTCTCTACAAGACTTAATGAAATTAACAAGTCTCGGTAGAAATTCAGCACTAAAAATTAGAAAAGAAATAATAACAGATCTCACTGATCAAGGTTATAAATTACCATGCAATTTAATACCGATGTGTGAAGTAGTAAATAAGCTTAATATTAATGTTCCTTACCTTAAAGAAATGGCTCATATGGAGAATAAATGATACCCATAGAACAATTAGATTCAACCATAAAAAAAGACAACATTATTGATGGAATAATGAAGTCAAATGGATTATATTGTTTAGTAGCAGAACCAAAAGTTGGTAAGTCTTTCTTAGCATTACAGATTGCCAACTCTTTGGTAAATAATAAACAATTCTTAGGATTTAATACTAATCCCACATCCGTTTTATATGTTAGCACAGAAATATCAGAATTTCAATTAAAAGAAAGATTAGAAATAACTGAATATAAGTTTAAACCAAATTCATTCTTCTTTGTACAAAAAGATGATAAACATCGTTTATGTATAAGAGATGATTTACTATTAGATTTAAAAGAATTTTCAGAAACTTATAATGGGAGATTTGTAATTATAGATATTATGTGTGGAATTGATTATGGATACCAAACTGATATAAATAGCTATAGTGATGTTATGAAGAATATGTTTGATAAATATAGAGATTTAGCTAAGACATATAATCTTACATTTCTTCTTATACATCATTTGAATAAAGAAGGTAAAACATTAGGCAGCACAGGTATTGATGGAAACATGAATGGTATATTAACATTGATTAACAATAAAGATAATACTTACACGTTAAAAATAATTAATAGAGATTTCGAAGAACAAAATTTAAATCTTATAAGAAATGGTAAACTTGAATTTGAAATTATTAACGAAGATAATACCGAACTTGATTTTAATCTCAGTGTATTCATGAGATATGTAATTAAAAAGAAAGAAGTTGTATTTACTCCAGCAGAAATGATAGCTGAATTAAATCTACTTATTACCCCTTCTCGATTTGGAAGATTACTAAATAGTAATACCAAAAGATTGGAAAAAGAAGGCATATATGTAGAGTTAAATAGAACTGCAACTTCTAGAAATTACAAAGCCAAGTTTATAGAACCACTTGAATTAGAAGAATAAGGTTTTAGGATTTATCCTAACTCACATTTGGTCTATGACCTAGTGAGATAAGTCATAAAATGACTTCTTCTTGTGATATAATATGTCTAGGTGATGTCATGAATCACAATTCTGATAAATTATTTTTTGAATATCTTATTAAAAACACTCTACAGAGATATAATCTTATTGATACTGATTTACAAAAAAGTGAAAGGCCAGATTTCAGAAATGATAATATTGGATTAGAAGTAACAAGAGCAGATCAAACTTTAGAATTTAAAGGATTCACATCAAAATATAATAAAGGCAATATTGGTAATATTATAAAATTTAATAAAAATTTTAAAAAATGTGGAGGAAAAGTTTTAAAGAAAACCGATCCTATAGTTAAAATACTAAACTTACATGATACATTTCATTATCATGAAGATTATATTTATATTATTCCTGGATATTCAGAAAATTTTAAATTTGTTAATAAAAAAATCGAAGACAAATTAAAAAGATTAAATTCTATATATGATGAGGATATTAAGCATTACTATCTAGGAATATTTACACCAATATATGTTCTTGAAGATAGTATTAAAAAAGAACTTGATGAAATAATTAATATTCAAGAAAAATATAACAAGAAATTTGAAAAAATAATAATTGTATTTATAGATAAAATATGTGAATTTAATTTATTAAATAATACCTATAATATTATAGAAAACACGAATGAAGAATTAAATAAAACATCAATTAAAACACATGAAGAACTAAGCAACCAATAATGGTTGTTTTTCTTTTATGCAAAGGGGTTTCAAATGAAAGATGGATATCAAGTATTAAGGTTTGAGAATAATTTTAAAAGTAAAGATTTATATCTTATAGGAAATGAAATGAAAAATAGAGTTGGAACAGGCAATTATGATCCAGAAAGAACTAAGTTCAATATTACATTTAAAGATCTTGAAAAAGAAAACTTATATCAAGATGTTAAATATAAATTAGAAAGTAGAAATATAGAATATCTTCATAAATCTAAAACAAATATATTAAATGGTGTAACGATATCTAGTGGCCCAGAGTTTTTTATGACTCTGGGTTTACCATTTAAAGAAACTGATAGAAAATATAAATCTGGTAAAAAAGAAGGGCAAAATATTCTAGTTCCAGATATAAAAAGTGAAAATGATATTCCAGCTGAAGTATGTAGCTTTTTTGTTGAAAGCTATGAGTTTTTAAAAAATATGGTTGGAGAAGAAAATATAGTAATGGCTCAAATTCACTTTGATGAAGATACCCCTCACCTACAAGCATACTTTTTACCAGTAGTAAATGAAGTAAAAAGAAAATGCTATCAAAGAGATAAAGATGGTAATTTGATAAAAGAGATAAGAAAAGATAAAAATGGAAATGATAAGGAAGTCCCTATTCTACTCAGAGATGAAAATGGTGAAATGGTATATGAAACAGTCAAAGGTAATTTTTTAAATAACGATCAATTTTGGAAAGATTTAGGAGGAAGAAATTCTTTTTCTAATATGCAAGACAAGTTTAATGAATACATGAAAGAAAAAGGTTTTAATCTTGATAGAGGTGAAATTGGTGCTAATAAAAAACACCAAACCAAATTAGAGTATCATATAAGTGAATTAAAGGCTGAAGAAAAAGAATTATCTAAAAACTTGAAAGATTATAAGGGTAAGATTAAAGAGGCTAAAAACGTGCTAGAAAAGTCTTTAAAGGATACTAATTCAGATTTGAAAAAGAATATTATTGGTTATAGTAAAAAAGAAGTTGAAAAGCTTATGGATGATTTCAACAAACTAGATAGACTTAATAATATAAATGAATATCAATCAAAAGATAAAGACAGAAAAATAACTTCTTTATCTATAGAAAATAGTTTCTACAAAAATAATAAAAGACTTAACGAATTAGAAAGAGAAAGACATGAACATTATAACGAAATGTCTCAAAAAGATGAAGAGATTAAATATTATAAAAACGCTTTTAGTAAAGTAACTCGGGCTTTAGATATTATTACAAAAAGAAGACCTATGCCATATGTACATGATTATGTATCATTTGCAGAATCTGTTATGGCTGGTGTAAGACTAAGACAAATGGATGAAGAAGCACAAAGAGAATTTGATGAAGCAAATAACAAAGGAGGAGATTTATGGCTATAAGACAGGTAAAAACTAAAGAGGCAACAAAAGATGGTCGTACATGGATGGTTGATTTAACTTATAGAGATTATTTAGGAAGGCCTAGAAGATATCACTCTAAAAAGTTTGCTACCAGACGTGAAGCAAAAGATCATGAAGCAGAATTTAAAATTAATATTAAAAATATTACTGAATTTAGTGATTTAACCTTTAAAGAATTAATTGAAGAACATTATAAATATCAAGAAGATAAAGTTAAGCCTACTACTCTTTATAATTATAAAAATATGATGGTTTATTTAGAACCTTTATTAAATATAAAACTGGAATCATTTAATATTAGACATTATGAAATGTGGAGACAGTATATAAATAAGCAAAAGATATCTACCAGATATAAAAATGGTATTTATAAATATTTAAAAGCAATAATGAATTTTGGAACCAAATGGTATGATATTAACTTTATTAAAGTTTATAATAAAATGACTAATTTCACTAATCCAAATGAGAGGAAAAGAGAAATGTTATTCTATACACCAGAAGAATTTCAAAAATTCTTATATGTTGAAGATGATCCTAAATTTGTATGTGCATTTCAAGTATTATTCTATTGTGGATTAAGAAATGGTGAACTTCGTGGATTAACATGGAATGATATTAATTTTAGAAAAGGATGTTTATCAGTAAATAAAAATATTACTAAAACACCTGATCCAAATACTGGTAAACCCTACTCTGTATCCAGTCCCAAGACAATGTCTAGTTACAGAACAATACCTATTCCAAATTTCTTATTAAATTACTTAAAAGATTTATACGATGATAGTAGTAGATTTTATAATTTCAATGATAACTGGTATGTTTTTGGAGATATTGATCCATTACCAGAAACCACACTAAGAGATAGAAAAACTAAAAATGCTTTTAAAGCTGGTGTTAAAGATATAAGAGTACATGATTTTAGACATAGTTGTGCATCGCTATTAATTGATAGTGGAGCTAATATAACATTAGTTGCAAAATATTTAGGACACTCTAAAATAGATGAAACACTTAATACCTACTCTCACATGTATCAAAATAGACTTGAGAATATAGTTCAAATAATTGAAGTTCAAAATACTAAATTATTAGAAAGTAAACAAAAAGAATTACCTGAGCCAAAAGAAACAATTATTGATTATGAAGATTCTGAATATTATGATTATGATGAAGATTTAGATAATAAAAAAGAAGATGACCTAGTCCTTTAATGGACTAGGTCATTTTTTTATTTAAAAAGTATTTCAATTAATTTATCTAATAATATAAGATAATCACTTGTTATATTTTCCTTTTTAATGTCTTCAGCTAATAGCGATTTAAATTCTGTTAGTAGTTTTTTTGCTCTCTTAGAATCTGATTCATTATAATGTATCCATTCTTCTATAGTCTTAATATTTGGAATAGAACTATCTTCTAATTTATTAGAGTTTATTTTACCAGTAAAACCATATTTTGAACCAAATTTTTCGCTTTTTTTAATGATGTAATCAGGTTCTATAAAGTCCTCACATGTTTGTATATTATTTAGATCACCAAGCTCGTTATACTTATACCAATCAGCATTATAATGTTCTTTTTCAAAGCTTTCTTTTAATCCAGATGAAGTATCATCAGCATCACTAATTATGTAATATTTTCTAGATAATAATCCCCAAAATGATGCGAAATCTTTAAATTTTGTAGCTCCAGGAACATGAGTAATACCAACATTTTTGAATTTATCTTTTTTAGTTTTTGATAATTTATTTAATCCAACTTTAAATATTTGAGTATCAGTCCATCCTTCAAATACAAGGTTTTTTTCATTAATAATTGCATATATTTGCATTCCTAATGCTTTGTATAAAGTAAGTGCACTATCATAATTATCTTCGTTGGCATCTTCAATATTTGTACATTCTTCACTTTTACTAACTATGTAATGTCTACCTATATTTGAATTATCTATCATTGATGTCGAATGTGTAGAATAAAATATATAATTATTTTTTCCAATATTATTTATCATTTCCATTTTTAAATATTCCTGTCCTGGAATATCAATTTTTGTTTCTGGTTCATCAATTAATATTAAAGTGTTATTCAATAGATCATTAGTATTTTTTACTGATAACATAATCATATATGTAATTAATCTTTTAAACCCATCACTTCTTTTATCTAATAAATATGAATTATTTGAATCTTTTATTCTAATATTAATTTTATCTCCATTTTCATGTAATTCTAATCTACAAGTTTTAGGCATACTTTTCCACACCTTTTTTAAATAATCATTAACAGTATTGCTAACTTGATCTAATAAGTTTTGAAAAGATGCTTCACCCATTTCTTTTCTTTCATTATATTCAGCCTTTATATCATCAATACCATCTAAATTAAATATATATTTTAAAGGTACATTGATTTCAGGATTATTTATAAAATCAGTTGTAATAATTGAGGATGGAAGCAAAAATTCATCTTTATATTCCCAAAATAATACATTTGGCATATTTTCTCTTACATATTCAACAGAAATAATTGATACATATTCATATAATGAATCAACAGTAATATTCTTTGCTTGCGCTTCATCAAAAGCATATTCATCTTTATTTATTATTATTTTTGTTGTTATCTGATTTTCCTCATTAGTTTTTATATTGGTAATTTTTATAGGTGCTTCAGCTGTCCCAGAAATAAACACATAATTTGGACTAATCTCATATATATCTTTTTCATCTAAAGAATAATATTTTACTTTCCTTAAATTTTTTCTTATATCAACATAGTATACAAATTCTTTATTAATAAAATTAATTAACTTAATAAATGAGCCATTTCTTTTAACTATCTTGTTAACATTAGAAGTATATATCTTTTCTTCAAATATCTCACATATATTGGAAATATCATTTTCCTCAGATTTTAATACATATTTTATATAAGCATCCTCGGTTGTTCTAGTTCCTTCCTTTATTAGTTCTTTTGATAAAGGTACATTTTCATCAAGAATTGATAATGCTTGCAATAAATTGCTTTTGCCTGATTCGCTAACTCCTACAAACACTCTACAACCCTTATTTATTTCTAAATCACATGATTCAATTGATTTAAAATTTCTAATTATTACTTTTTTTAATTCCATCTTTTACCTCCTAATAGAAAAAGAGCAAAAAATACCAGTGTTACTACATATTGGTATAATTGCCCTTTTTATTCTTCTTTTATTCTTTATTTAATAACCAATCAACTACATTGATTTTTGTTATTCCATCATAATCAGCTTCCATATCCATATCATAAGTTATTAAATATTTTGGATAATGGTCTCCTGTTTTTTGTAATGATTTTAGTTCTCTTTCTAATACTTTTTCATCTCTAACTGTTAAAGCTACTTGATAATATTTTAAGCCATCTCTATTTTCAGCAACAAAGTCAACTTCTAAATCATCAACCTTGCCAACGTATACTTTATAACCTCTTCTTAATAATTCAAGATAAACTATATTTTCTAATATATGTCCCATATCACTATCAGCTTTTTTACCTAGTAAATAGCTTCTTAACCCTTGATCAACAACGTAATATTTATAATCTCTAGCTAGTAAATTCTTACCTTTAACATCAAATCTTTCAGCTTTATATATTAAGAAACTCTCTACAAAAGCAGATATGTAGTTTTCAACTGTATGATTACTTGTAGACATTCCCTTACTTGTTAATGTATCACTTATTTTTTTAGTAGATATCGGACTACCTATGCTATCAAATATAAATTTTAATACACTTTCTAATAGCATTTTATCAGTTATATTATTTCTTGTTATTATATCCTTATAGACTATTGTCGTAAATATACCTTCCAAGTATGTATCTAAATCATTAGGATTATCTTGAAGTATTGATATATTACCAGGCATACCACCATTTCTCATATAATCTAAAAAATGTTCATAACGACTTTTATCAGAGCTATTAAAAGCACTTAGATATTCTTTGAAAGATAATGGTAACATCTTTATTTCTACATATCTTCCTGATAATAATGTTGCTAATTCCCCAGATAGCATATAAGCATTTGAACCTGTTATATATACATCAACATTTTTCTTTATATATAAACTATCAACAGCTTTTTGAAATTTTGGAACATTTTGAACTTCATCTAAGAAAACATAATAGTTTTTCTTTGAATCTATTTTTTTATTTACATAGTCATATAGTTCCTTGTAATCTAAAAAATTAAAGTCGACATCTTCAAGATTGATCTTTATTATTTGATCATCTTTAACACCTGTTTCTATTAAATAATTTATAAATAATTCAAATAATGTAGATTTGCCACACCTTCTTATTCCAGTAACAACTTTGATTAAATCTTTATCTTTGAACCTTTTTAATTGTTCAAGATACTCTGTTCTTTCTATCATAGTTTTCACCTCTGCCATAAGTATATATCAAATTAATCATAATGTCAAGTTTTGGAAATATTTTTCCAAAACTATCAAAATTCGACAAGTTTTGGAAATTGTTTTTTATCATTTTTATCTTTTTCTTTTTCTATTACAGATAATTCTTCATAATCTTCTTCATATCCTAATCTTCTCAAATAATCTTTTCCACCATCTACTGCTACTGCTCCACATTTACAAAATTTAAAATCATGTCTATGTATTGATTCAATAATATCTCCACATTTTTTACATTTAATTTTATTAACTATTATCTTATTCATAAAACCACTCCAATAAATCCATAACTTCTTTTTTAATACCCATTTTATCTGCATATTTAGATAATTTAACTAAATCTTTATCTTTTCTCTTGATATATTCTCTTAAGCTATATTTAAGATGTTCTATATTCATTCTCTTTTTAGATCTAATAATATCACAAATACATCTTTCAATATCATATACTCTAACTTTATTACCAAATGGTGTTGTTACTTCAGTTAATCCTAATTCATAAATATCATCTGATACATAAAATACATTATGATTTTTTAATTTAACATTATTATAATTTTTCTTAACTGTTATATCGTATTTATCATTAGGAGCTTTAATTGACATTTCATGAAAATATAATGCAGTCATATGAGAATATATAATACCTGGTAAATTTAAATTTAGTACATAATAAGAATCTGGAAATTTATTAACATCTAGATATATTCCGTTATCAAGTTTTTCTATAATACTTCTATCTAACATAATATTAAGATACATTCTATGTATACCTAATTCCGTTAATTGTTTAGATGTAATATATCCATTATTAACTTTCATTAACTCTTGTATTATTTCAATATTACTTTGATCTTTAAATTCTTTTATAGTCATTTTATCCATATACATTCTCCTTTGGCTTTCACACATTCATTTTATCTGCTATCAGTGCAAATGTCAATATTACTATAAAAATAAAATACTAAAATTTTAGCATTTTATTAAATAGGCTTATTTTATAAGTTCTTTTATAATTTTAGCAACTATTAAATCATTTATGCAACTAAGATTGCCTAATGCTCGATTTATTATATTCTTATCAACTGGGTTTGATATACTAATAACTTTCTTTTCAATTACTAAATCAATATCTGTTATGCATAATTCATTATATTTTTGATTAGTAAAGGCTAATGCATCATTAATACATTCATAATTACCATTATATATTTCAGAGTAATAATATCTGCATTTTTTTATATCATCATTATTATCAATCATATCTTTTATCTTTTGTATTTCTTCTTTTGTCATATTTGCCTCCTTAAGTTTTTCTATAGTATATCATAACATTACATAAAAAATCAGTATTTTTTTAAATTTACGTACCTAGCTTAGTACCTAAAATAATTTAATAGGCCTCAAACCCTTTAAAATAAACAAAAATGAGGCCTTTCGGCCTCTTCAGGGGGAACTATTTTATCTGAATTATCTATTATGTTTGATGGTAGAATTTAGGTCTTTGACAATTTAAATTTATATGTTATTATTTATATAACAAAAAGAAGCAAGTTACAAAACTTACTTCTAATCATGGATAAATACCATTTACACAGAATTTTTTACACACTTAATTTACTCTTTTTAAATTAATTATTAACATATATTTATTTAGTTTTTCAAACACTTTTTATAAACTTTACACTTATTTTCATTATTCAATTGTTCTAAATCCCACAAAGTGTTCTCTAGAGTCATTTTTAAAGCTTTTATAGGAATACCTTGTTCATAGTAATATGTTATTATACAAGATAATTGCAATAAGTTTTTATCAATATAATCAGTATTAGGTTGTTTTTTATCTAATATAATATCATTAAAATCTATAAATCCATCTTCACTTAACTCAATTCTAGAGCAATAAAATGATTTATTATCTGACATAAATCCAATTTCATATCCAATGTCATTATATTTAATTTTAAAGTACTCTTCATAATCAAAAATAAATGGATAAAGATAATTCTTATCAGCATATTGTCTTATCCCTTTATATAATAAACTTAATTTTTTTACTTGTTCTAAATTTTCTTTAGAAATAGACTTTTTATTATATAAAAATTCATCATCTGTAAAACTCGAATACATCAAAGTAAAATACTGTAGCCATAAAATATAGCTATCACATGAAATAATTTCATTCATCTGTTGTTTCCTTATTTCTTGATTTTTTCTATCTTCTTCAATTATTTCTTTTAAATTTTTCTTTGTCATATAATGTTCTCCCATTACTTAATTATATTATACAAAATGAATTTTTATTTCTCAATATCATTGACACTTATAAGATAATAATTTTTTTCCACATAATTGTGGATAATTTTATTTAAAATCTATTATCAAATAAGTAAATATCTTATCTGTTGTAACTTTTATGACAAAGATATTTTTCAAAATTAACTGACACTTTTAGTCTACTTATACTTTATTTTACTATTCTTATTTAATAAAGTACTTAATGGCTTATATTGATTAGATAGATCAAGTTCTTCTTCAAAATATTCTCCCTGATAGTAATAACATTTTAATCCATAACTATTGTTATTAGCAATAATTCTATAATTATCATCAATGATTTCTATAGCTGAACCATTTGATAACATAATTCCAACACTTTCTTTATTTTTTAATTGTTCTTTAGTAGATTGATATCTACCTAATTCATCACAATGAGGTGTGAAATGAGCATTTAACCATCCTAAACAGTCTACACTTTCAAATGAATCTTTAATTAAAGAATCAGAATTACAAGACTTAAACCAACAAACGGCTCCTGCGGATACTCCACACATAACCTTTCCATCATTCCATGCTTGATATAGTATTTTATCAAACCCCGTTTTTTTCCATAGAGAAATCATACTAAAAGTATCTCCTCCACCTTCATAAATAATATCTGCCCAATCAATTTTTTCTTTTACAATAGATAAATTATCAAGTTCGTCTCGCTTTAAATCACAGCAATTACATCCAAACATATCTTTATATATTTTCTTCATTGTTTGATAATAACTTTCTTGGATTTCTAAAGACTCAAATGCATGAGCAAGAAACAAAAAATTTGGTGTTTTTTTCCCAGTTATCTTAATAATTTCTTTATCCATTATTTCTGTTTCATATGGTGCATATGTTCCATCTTCTAAAATTCTACCATTTTCTCCACCTGCAATGGCTACTATTTTTTTACTCATATTTTCTCCTTTAAACTTATTATAATCTATTTTCTAAAAAAAAAGTCTTATATAGACTTAAATTGTTTTATCAACATAATTATGGATAACTTTTTTTATATAAATATTATTTACTTTTTATTTTAATAATTTCTCTAAAGCATTGGCATTTAATATTGTATTTGAAATAAAATTACCCTTATAAAAGTTAGCCCAATTATTAAATACACATGGAGCCTTTTTAGCTTTTTCTAGTGAATCAATTTTAACAAAATTTAATTTAATATTTTTTCCCTTTGAATAATCAGATAATTCTTTGATTTCATATTCAACATATGGGCATTCATTAGAATAATAAATAGTAAATTCTTCACTGTCAATTTTCATTTTTCGAGCAGTATCATTAAACATTGGAGGAGATGATGGTTCAAATTGTAATGCTACTAATTCATAATCATTAATGCTATCCACAACCTTAAAACCATAATGTTCAAAAAACTTTTTATCTCCAATAAACGGTTTCTTTTTAAGTGATACTAATGTACATATACCACTCATCTTTTTTTCTTTAGCATCATTAATAGCATACTCTAATAATTCTTTTCCAATACCTTTTCCTTTAAAACTACCTGCTACCCATAAACAATAAATATACATATAATTTTTTCCATTAACAGGTACCCATGCCGTTTCTATTGGTTCATACTCAATAAATATTTTCCCTCTTGCATTAAGTTTTCTAAATACATGACCATCTTTTAATTTACCTTTAATCCATTCTTTTTTCTTATCAACTCCATCTTGATGCTTAGGATCCCCTATTGCACAACAAATATGTTCTTCATCAATATTTTTTTCATCTAAATTAATATACTCATTCATTTCAAACACTTCCTTTAAATACTTAACTAATATAAATAACTTAAAACTTTTTAAATCATATTTTCTACATTTATAATAAATAAACAAGATTATTTAGTAATTATTAAATTTCTTCAGTTAAATTTTTTCTATCAATAATCTCTACTGATTTTTCTTTAGCATATTCTCTAAATTTTTGGCTAACATTTTTATTAGTAATTATTATTCCATTTTCTACATTTTCTTTTATCATATCTTCTATTGTTTCATCTACTGACTTCTCTGTAATTTCTTCATTTAAAAATGTTTGAATAGTGTAATCTTTATTTTTTTTACTAGCTAATATATCATTATCATTTGACTGATCACTATCAGATAACCTTGGATCTTCGATTCTTATATTTGTAAATCCTAATTTAGATAACCAATAACTACTATAATTTCTAAATTCTCTTTCATCTATAAATTCATCAATTATAACGATTACTTTCATATTTATTCCTCCTACATTAATTATAACATAATTTTAAATACAGTCTACTAATATCTTTCTTAGCTCAATCACAATATCATCTTTTTAAAAAAAATCTTAATTCATTATTATTTTTATTCTAAAACTTGACTATTTATAATTATTTTTTTATTATCGTAATCAATTGTTGCTTCTGCATCATAAGGTATAATACATCTTGGTACAGAATGTCCAAAATTAACATTAAATAATACTGGTGTATCTATATCTGAGAATATTTTTTTATATACTTCTTTATATTCATTATAATATTTTTCATCAATTGGTTTACCTATTATAAGTCCTCTAACCAAATCGAAAATATTTCTCTTTTTAAATTCCAAAAGCATTGTTTCCAGTTCATCTGGTTTTATTGCTAATTCACTTGTTTCTAAAAATAAAACTTTTTCTTTCCATTCTTCATTGGTTGGAAAAATATTATACTTTTCATAAATTAATGGTTCATCTTTAAATGATGATCCAGTGAATGCATCATATATACTTTCAATACATCCACCATAAAGCTTTCCTGTTACTATTCCATTTCCATTTAAAGTTTCAAATCCATGTTCTTCTTTATGAGATTCTCTTGGCTTTCCTACTTCTTCAGGGCCATAGCTTTTTCTATCACTATACCATACTGGACTTGATTTAATTTCAAAACTTGGCTCACTCATAAAATATTTTTCAAAGTACTCTTTGGTATAAGGAAGCATTTCTTTATCTAACTCTGCTAGATCTATTAACAAACAAGGTCCATAAAAAGTAGATAATCCTAATCTATTAAGCATTAAATGATTATTTGTTGTATCTGAAAATCCTGTAAATATTTTAGGATTATTTTTAACTTTTTCTTTAAATTCCTCATCTTCCATTAAATAAGGTATTGTTTTATATGTGTCAATTCCACCAATAGCAGTTATTATTGCTTTAATACTATCATCCATAAAAGCCTGTTTTAAATCGCTTGCTCTTGCCTCCGGATGTTTTTCAATATAATCCATATCTTTTAACGCATTAGGCATTATAACAGGAACTAAGCCAAATTCTTTTAATCTTTTAATTGCAATATCCAATTCATGTTTACAAAAAGGCATTCCTAAAAGTCCTCTTGATAAACTAACTATTGCTACTTTATCACCTTTATTTAATTTTTTTGGTTTAATCATAATTATCAACTCCTATATAAATTATACCATTAATTATAAAAAAAGTAGATTTTTATATCTACTATCTACCACCAAATTTAAGATCATCTGATGGATCTATCTTAGTTTCACTCAATCTTGCTTCTCTTTCATTAAAATTAAAATAAACACTTAAAATTCTACTAAGGCTTTCTTTTTCTGAATGTATTTCTTCAATTGATGGTTGCCAATCACTATTGTTCCAGCTAGTAATAATTTCTATTCTATCTCTTAATGAAGCTTTTAATCTATCACGACGAGAATAATTTAATCTTTCTTCATCACCTAAATTTTGTACTTCTCTAGCACATTGTTCTTTAGTCCATGGTTGAGCTTCCATATTCATATACTCTAAATCGTAGTATTTTTCTAATTCTTCATATGAACTAAAACCTAAAGCTCGTACTTGATCATCAGTAAATTTATAATCTCTTTCACTTAAATCCATAATCGTACCTCCTATATACAATTATACCATAAATTTAATAAATTTAATCCAGCCATTTTTAAAGAAAAATTACAACTTTTTAGGAAAATAAAAAAAAAATTCTTTTATTTGTGGGCTTTTTAGCATTATTTACCGTGACACTGCTTATATTTTTTACCACTGCCACATGCTCCCTTTTTGAGCATATTATCACTAT
>CAMVAF010000024.1 GCA_947165365.1 uncultured Clostridia bacterium
ATACTGGTACATGGAAGGAATTGGTATAGTAATCTCTATCAGTTACACCTTTAATTTTTCCATAAATTGAACGATCTATTGCCACAAATCTTCCAGATAATCCTTCTGCTGGTGTTGCAAGACACGTAAAGTTCAAATTATATTCTTTAGTGTATTCATCACATTTTTCTCTCATGTGTTTAATAATTTCAAGACCAAGTTTTTGGGCTTTTTCACTTTCACCATGATGTTCACCAATAAGAGATTTCAAAGTTTCTGCAAGACCTATAAATCCAATTGATAAAGTACCATGCTTTAAGACAGTTCGAAGTTTTGTATTATCTTCAAGTTTTTCACTATTAATCCATACATGAGAACCTAACAAGAATTTAAAGTTTGCTTTTGATTTAGAACATTGACATTCAAATCTTTGAAGTAATTGTCCCTTTACTAAATCCATCATTTCATCTAACTCTTCATAGAAACCTTTCATATCAGCTTTATCTCTTTCACCTAAAACTATTCCATGTTTAATTCCAAGTCTTGGTAAGTTAATTGATGTAAAACTTAAGTTTCCTCTTCCAGGTGTTACTGATGGACCACAAACATTTGCTAAAACTCTTGTACGACATCCCATATACCCAACTTCTGTTGTATAGTCACCTGGAACTAAAAATGGTTTATTGAAACTTGCATCTAAGAATGAGAAGTTAGGGAATAATCTTTTGGCAGATACACGGCAAGCTAGTCTAAACAAATCGTAACTTGGATCTTCCTTATTATAGTTAACACCTTCCTTAACCTTAAAGATAGATATTGGGAATATTGGTGTTTCACCATGACCAAGTCCAGCATCCGTTGCAAGTAAATAGTTTTTGATTACCATTCTTCCTTCAGGGGATGTGTCAGTACCAAAGTTTACTGATGAAAATGGAACTTGTGCCCCAGCACGAGAGTGCATCGTATTAAGATTATGAATAAATGCTTCCATAGCTTGATAAGTACTTCTATCAGTTTTATTTATAGCATTATCATATGCATGATGGAATACCTCTTCGATTCTTTCACTTTTATCCATAAAATCATTAAAGACTGAGATATCAAATTCAATACTTGTTAACTTATCAATAATATCAATAATTTTATCAAAATTAATTAATTTACTAAATCCTTCGATATCCAAAAGTTCAGATAATTCTTGTTTAAATTCTTTTTTAAATGTTTTAAGAACACCTGGAGCCATATAGTAATCAAAAGCTGGAATACTTTGACCACCATGTTGTTCATTTTGATTGGATTGAATTGCTATTGCTGCAAGAGAAGCATATGACGCAATGGAATTAGGTGTTCTTAAGAAACCATGTCCCGTTGAAAAACCATTTTTAAATAATTTCTCTAAATCAATTTGTGTACATGTAGTTGTTCCCATCGCCCAGAAATCCAAGTCATGTATATGTATTGCCCCTTCATCATGGGCTTTAGCATATTTATTATCCATTAAATAGGCTTTGGCAAATTCTTTTGATACAGTAGAACCAAAATGAAGCATTGTACCCATTGGTCCATCACCATCGACATTAGCATTTTCTCTTTTAGAATTTTCTTCTGCGGCACTTTTAAGTCCAAGAGATTCTATCGCTTTAACAAATTTATGTTGTTGTTTAACAACAAAAGCATCACGAGAAGCTGCACGTCTTTCACGATATCCTTTAAATGATTCATAAACATCTTCATGTTTTGTTTTCTTTAAAACATCCTCGATAACATCTTGTACATCCTCTACTCCAATTGTTTTACGATCTTTAAATTTTTTTTCTATTTCAGCTAAAACTTTTTCTTTAACATTATTAACTATTTTTTCATCGTATTCTTCGTATACGCTATCAAACCCTTTTTTTACTGCTATTGCTACTTTAGTTGGATTAAAACTAACTCTTTGTCCACTTCTTTTAACAACAACAATATCACTAAAAAAATCTTTATTCATTGTTTACTTCCTCCGTTTATGCTCTTTCTAAGCTAAGTAAATCATACTACATTTATATTCTTTTGTAAATGTTTTTTTACAAACTTTTTTTATTTTTTATTATATTTACATTTTTATTTTTTTAAAAAAATATTCTAAAAAAACATTAACTCGTTATATATCAACATTTTAATAATTATTTATTAATACTTATACTTTACACCCATATTTCTAAATTGACATTTTTTTGTTTTCTATTTGTAAACTGAACTAAATTCCTTTTTTTGAAAATATATTTTTTTATTAAATAGTACTATATACTTTTACTGATATATTTCCTAAAATCTATATCATTTAAAAAAAATTTTAATTTTTTGAAATTTATTATGTTAATTTAACATAAATTATGTTAGAATTAAATTAGGAGAATGATATGAAAAAAATAATATCTTTAATCATTTTAATTTTAACTGTTTATTTTGCATATCAATATCGTGAAAATATCGTAAACTTTTATAATGAATATTTTGTTCCAATAGAAGATAAAATTACCAAATTAGAGAAAAACAAATATTATAGAGATATTGATTATGCCTATTTAAAAAATGTTAAAGAGTTTATACCACATAATAATAGTGATATTTTAAATATTTATTTTACAATTGTTAATAGTGGCATGAATGAATTTACTTTTTATTGCCCTAAAGATTATGAAAACTGTGTAAATGATGTTAATGACATTGCTAATAATCAAAATGTGATATCATCAATAAATAATTTTGTTCATCCATATAATAGTTTTAAAACTTTAAAAACGGAGGTAGAATCTACTGGTAAAATAACCGTTAATATTGAAAAAGTTTATGATGATGATAGTATTGTAATTTTAAATTATAAGGTTGATGATATTATATCAAAGGAAATAACAAACAGTATGGATCAAAAAGAAAAAGTAAAAAAGATACATGACTATATTGTAAATAATACAACGTATGATAAAGAACGTAGTGATAAAAAAAATATTAATTATAAATCTGATAATGCATATGGTGTTTTAATAGAAAATTATGGTTTATGTGGTGGATATACTGATACCATGATGTTATTTTTAGAAAAATTAAATATTCCTAATTACAAAATATCAACGGAAAATCATGTTTGGAATTATTTAAAAATTGATAATAAATGGCTGCATCTTGATTTAACATGGGACGATCCAATAACCAATGATAATCGTGATATTTTAGATTACTCATATTTCTTAATTGATGACGATAGATTATTGGAACTTGAAAAAGAAGAACATAATTATGATAAAAAAATATATAAAAAATGATAAGTAGATTTCTCTATTTATCATTTTTTTAGAAAAGAGATAATTGACTAGATTCTGGCATACCATCAAGGATATGCATATCTCTTAATTTATCTATTAAAGTTGAGGATAATTTGCTTCTATTTTGAAGGTCTTCAATACTTAAAAATTCACGTTTATTTCTTTCTTCAACGATAGCACGGCTTACCGTTTCTCCTAAACCATCTATCGCTCTAAATGGCGGAATTAAATGTGTTTCATCATATACAACAAAATTTCTTGAATCAGATTTATAAAGATCAATTGGCATAAAACAAATACCTCTTGCTGTTGCTTCACGACATATTCTAAGACATGATAAAGTACTAGTCTCTTTATTGCTTGCTTCAAAGCCTTTGTCTTCTAATTCTTTAATTTTTTTGCTTATAGCATTATAGCCTTTTAACATAGATTCTAAATCAAAATCAGCTTCACGAATAGAAAAATAAGCAGCATAATAATTAATTGGTTGATATACTTTAAACCATGCGATACGCATTGCACTCATAACATATGCACAAGCATGAGCTTTGGGAAACATATATTGAATTTTTTCACATGAATCAATAAACCATGGTACGATATTAGCTTCTTCCATCATACCTTTCCATTTAAGCCATCCCTCTTTATCTTTTCTTGCTTTTCCTTTTCTCACAAATTCCATTATTTTAAAGGCATCTTTGGGTTTCATTCCGTGATTAGAAAGATATAACATAATATCATCACGGCAACCAATAACATCTTTAAATTCACACACATTATTATCAATTAAATCTTCAGCATTACCATTCCATACATCTGTCCCATGAGAAAGTCCTGATATCTTAACCATTTCTCCAAAAGTTTTTGGTTTTGCTTTGACAAGCATATTAATAACAAAGTTTGTTCCCATCTCCGGTAAACCCAATGTTCCTGTTTCACAATCTATTTGACTAGGAGTAAGACCTAAAGCTTCGGTACTACTTAAAAGACTAAGTACTTTAGGATCACTCATTGGAAGTGTTGTAACATCAATTCCTGATAAATCTTGAAGCATTCTTAAAATCGTCGGATCATCGTGACCTAGTATATCAAGTTTTAGGACATCCTGGTCAATAGCATGGTAATCAAAGTGAGTAGTTCGCCATGCTGCTGTTATTTCATCAGCCGGAAACTGGAATGGCGTAAAGTCAAAGACATCCATATATCCCGGAATAACAACTATTCCACCAGGGTGTTGTCCGGTGGTTCTTTTAACACCCGTACATCCTTTAGCAAGACGCTCTATTTCAGCTTGTGAAAAATTAGTAATGTTTTTAGCCTCGAAATATCCTCTTACAAATCCCATTGCTGTCTTATCAGCTACTGTACCAATTGTTCCTGCACGATAAACATTATCTTCCCCAAACAAGACTTTTGTATACGCATGAGCGGATGCTTGATTATCACCGGAAAAGTTAAGATCAATATCAGGAACTTTATCAGCGTTAAATCCTAAGAATGTGGCAAATGGCATATCTTGTCCTTCTTTAGACATATCTTTTCCACAATTAGGACAAACTTTATCTGGTAAGTCATATCCACTTGCTGAATAATTAAGTGATAGTGGGTTACCATTTTCATCATCAAAAATACTAGTATGACAGTTTTTACATAAATAGTGAGCAGGAAGAGGGTTTACTTCAGTTATTCCCATCATTGTGGCAATAAAACTTGAACCAACGGAACCCCTTGAACCTACAAGGTAACCTTCATCATTAGAGTGTTTTACAAGTTTTTGAGCAATTAAATATATTACATCAAAACCACCACCAATAACTCCTCCTAGCATCTTTTTTGTTTCTTTATCTAATAACTCATCACTAGATAAAATCTTTTTACTATCTTCATCTTCCTTACTTGATAAATCATTTTTAATATATTCTTTAGTTAATAAAAATACTTTGTCATATCCTTCTTTTACAATATCATTTAATACTTTATAGAAAGTATCTTCACTATCATCATTGGGATATAATTTCTTTTGTTCTATTTTAGCAAGATCCATTATCTTATCACCATAAAGTTCATTGGCAATTCTTCTTTCAATTAAATGAGGAAGTTTTTCTCCATACATACTATGTGCTTTTGTATAAACTAAATCATAAACATCTTCCCTACTATGGTCAAATTTTGGAGAAAATGGTATACCTCCGGTATCAATAATTACTTCAACAAATTCTACTAAATCATTGATTTTATTAGGATTATCGATAACAATTTCATGAATTAGATTATCATCTTCTAAAAATGAAAAATCATCTAACATTTCATTAGTTGTTCGAAAGTGTTGCGAAGGAATATCCGTAATTTCACGTTTTGCAAGGGGATGAAGTCCTCCACCTGGATTTTTTTGATTAACAATAATCTCACGATAAATCTTATCTTCTCTTTTAATATGATGAACATCACCTGTAGCAACTATGATTTTTCCTGAATCTTTTGTTAATCTAATTATTTTTTTGATATTATTTTCAAGTTCTTCTTCATTTAGAAAGTCCCCTGTTTGAATTAAATGATTATATACTTCCGGAGGTTGTACCTCTACATAATCATAAAATCCTATGATATCACGTAGTTCTTCATCGCTTTTACTTCTTGCTTCACGAAAGACTTCACTCTCATAACAACCTGATCCAACAAGGATTCCTTCTCTTAAAGTTTCAAGTTCACTTCTTAGAATTCTTGCTCCTTTATAAAAATGCTTGGTATTAGCAATAGAAATAATTTTAAATAAATTTTTTAAGCCTTTTTTATTTTGGACTAACAAATTGATATGATAACTTCTACCTAATTTATGAATTTCATCTTTATTAACTAATTTATCTAAATCGTTAATGGTTATAATATTGATACTTTCAAGTCTTTTCATCATTTTATGAAATACTAAGGCTGTACCTAAAGCATCATAATCACCTCGATGGTGACTTTCCTCATCAAATGGTACACCATACCTTTTGGTAATTGCAGATAATCCATGACGCCCGGCATCAGGATCTAATAATCTTGATAATGCAAGGGTATCAATAACAGGATTATTATATTCTCCTAAATCATATTTTTTATATGCCATTTCTATGAAACTCGTGTCAAATTTAGCGTTATGTGCAACCATTGGTAAATCAATAGTCCACTTAATAAATTCTTTAACAGCTTCCTCTTCATTTGGACAATCTTTAACCATATCATTAGTAATACTTGTTACTTTAGTAATTCTTTCACTAATTGGTGTTGGTGGTTTTACTAACATATCAAATTTATCAATAATCTCACCATCTTTTAATTTAACAGCTCCAATTTCAATAATAGAATCTCCTCCTGCAGCATTAAAACCAGTTGTTTCAAGGTCAAAGACAACATAAGTATTATCAAGCATCACTGTATCATTACCTCTTTTGGTAATTTCAACATTATCATCAACTAAAGTTAATTCTGTTCCATAAATAACCTTAAATTTCTCATCATCACTTTTACCTTTATTATAACTTGTTACGGTACTATAAGCTATGGGAAATGCTTGACATCCATTATGATCTGTTATCGCAATAGCTTTATGTCCCCATTTAATAGCAACATCAACAATATCAATGGTGTGTTTAGCAAGATCAACAGCACAAATACCATCCATCTGACTCATCATGGTATGAGTATGAAGTTCAATTCTTTTTTCTTTAGCATCATCTATTATCTCAACATTCTTCTTATCTGAGAAATTCGCTGATTGTACATTAAAAACAAGTTCTCCTCTTGCATATTGATCAATCTTAGTATATCCAAAAAATTTATACCAATTATTTTCTTTAAAGACTTTTAAATATTTTTCAAAATCCTCATTATTATTAGTAAAAACCTTTGCATACATACTATTAGTTTTGTCAGTTATCTTTAAAGTTATAATTTTAAAATTAGTTTTTGTTGATTCAAATGTATCAATACCAAAAACCATCGCTTCAATAGCTATATCATTACTTTCTCCATTGATATCGTTAATTTTCTTTAACTCATCATCGATAATTTTACCAAAAATAACTTTTTCATCAAGAACTGTAGCAATTTTTTTAGGACGATTACTATAATCAAATTTATCTTTTTTTTCTTCATGATAAACAATAGGTTCTACTTTAACTTTTAAATCTTTTTCTATTTTTTCA
Organism: uncultured Clostridia bacterium; assembly: GCA_947165365.1. Classification (GTDB taxonomy): domain Bacteria; phylum Bacillota_I; class Bacilli_A; order RF39; family UBA660; genus RUG12783. Next base: position 7,469 of record CAMVAF010000024.1, read on the forward strand.
CTTACTTTAACTCTATTAAATTCATTAATCATTACTTCTAATTTTTTATATCCCATAAGAGTTATTATTTCATTAATTTTTTTAACATCTTCTTCTGTTTGTTTTTTTTCACTTTCATTATTAAGATTAATATAATAACTATTATAGTTACTTTTTAACCTATCATTTAATAAGGGTAATGAAACAAAATTCATTGCATATTCATAACAATTTCTTAAATCTGATAAATCTTCTTTCAATGCATGAATTTCTATAATGCAATCACAATTAAAATAATTTTCTAAATATTTTTTTAATTTTAAATATACTTCTGTTTTTAGGGGAACATTATTTTCAATAATTAATCTCATATTCTTTTTATTTACTAATACTTTTAATAATTTCATTTCTAAAAAAGAAGTATACTCATCTTGAGGATACTTAATAATTTTTAATATATCTTTTAATTTATCACCCATTTTCCCACCTACAATACTTCTATTTCTTCTTCTCTTTCCATTTTCATAATGTTATTTAGTTTTAAAATACGTTTATTATTTTTTATACAAAATTCTGTAAAAGTTTCGATATTTAATTTTTTAATATTTTTATCTATCGGATATTTTTCTAAATCAAAACCAATGCGATCATTAATCATCTTATTAAGTAATGATTCTTTATCAATATATCCCAAATACATTAACCAATAAGGATAAATTTGTCTTTTGATTATTTTTAATATTTCATTTCCTACATCATATGACGATTTTTGAGATAGTTTGGCTCCTATTTCATTAATAACCGCAAGTTCAATTATGGCATCTACAATTTCTTTATTGTTATGATAATCTATTTTTTCACTTAGTAATCCTTTTGTTACAATAGTTAAAAGCATAATCAATACATCATACTTATCCTTTTCACTACCCCAAACAATACTTCTATAATCTTTTTGATATTCCCCTATTTCAAGTCTAGGATGGATAATATAAACATTAATAACTCTTGGAAAAGCAATACGTAAAATATCTCTTACATAAACATTAATTTCATCACTACTGGCTTCCCACATTTTAGTAATATTATTTTTATGTTTAATTGTCTCTTTTTTTAGTGATTTAAATAAACTACTTGATATTACAGCATTATATAAAACATCATTATCTGGTATAAAGTCTTTACCATATTTTATTATTTCACTACGATCTTTATAACAAAAATTATATTCTTTTTTATATTTTAAATATAATGTTTTTTTAAACTTATCTATTTCTTTAGAAAGAGATGCGCCATATAATAAGTACCACGCTAATAAGTAATCATTAACATTTATTTCTAAATTCATCTTATCACCTACTAATACATATATCATATCATATTAATTTTTAGAAATAAAGATGATTAACATTTATTTTTAAAATATTTTAAAATAATTAAAATATTAATCAGTTACTTTTTGATATTCTTATGTTATAATTAAATTACTGAAAGGAGTGATATTATGGATTTGTTACCGTCGTATTTTTATAAATTAATATCATTATCTGGAGGTAAAAATGAAAGAAAAAATAGAAGAATTAATTAAAGAAAAGAAAATATATGAATTAAAAGAGATTTTATCTAATATGCAAGTTATTGATATTGCAGATAATATTAAAGATTTGGAAATTAATGAAATAGCAAAAATAATTAGAATTTTAAATAAAGATATGGCAGCCCTATTATTTTCAGAATTACCATTATCTATTGAAACAGAATTATTAACTCAATTAACAGATAAAGAAGCTGTATTCATTATTAATGAAATGTTTGCTGATGATGCTGCTGATGTCTTAGATGAAATGCCTGCAAATATTGTTAAAAGAATTTTAAAACAATGTGATAAAGATACAAGAAGTGATATTAATAAACTTCTTAATTATCCTGATGATTCAGCAGGAAGTGTAATGACTGTTGAATATGCGGAACTAAAAAGCAATCTAACGATTAAACAAGCCATAAATACTCTTCGTAAAGAAATTGATAAATACGAAACAATTAATGTTTGTTATGTTGTAGATAATCAAAGAAAACTATTAGGTCACCTTAGTTTAAAAGATATCCTACTTGCAGATCCCTTGAAAATAGTTCTTGATGTTTCACATAAAGATACTATTTGTGTAAAAACAACTACCGATCAAGAGGAAGTTGGAAAATTATTTAAAAAATATGATTTAACGGTTATGCCAGTAGTTGACTCGGAAGATCGGTTAGTAGGAATTATTACCATTGATGATATCATGGATATTATGGAAGAAGAAGCCACCGAAGATATTGAGAAAATGGCGGCTATCTCACCTTCTGATAAACCTTATTTAGAAATAAGTCCATGGCAAACTTGGAAAGCTAGGATTCCTTGGTTATTACTTTTAATGATATCAGCAACTTTCACTGGACAAATAATTAGTAGTTTTGAAACATCTCTTGCTGTCTTACCAATATTAACAGCTTATATTCCGATGCTAATGGATACCGGAGGTAACGCTGGAAGTCAAGCATCTGTTACAATTATAAGAAGTCTTTCCCTTAACCAGGTAAATTTTAAAGATATTTGGAAAGTTATCTGGAAAGAATTACGGGTTTCTATAATGGTTGGTTTTACTCTAGCGTTAGCGAATTTTGCTAAATTATTATTAATCGATAATATGCTATTAAAAAATAATGCTGTAACCATAGAAATATCTCTTGTTATATGCTTAACTATCTTTATTATTGTTGTTGTTGCTAAATTCATTGGATGCACTCTTCCTATTATTACGAAAAAATTAGGATTTGATCCAACTGTTATGGCAAGTCCTTTTATAACAACAATTGTAGATGCACTAGGTTTAATAGTTTATTTTCAAGTAGCAACAAATTTATTAAATATTTAAAATAAGTTATCAAAAAAATGTTTTATTTTATTTAAGAAAGAATTATTTTCATTATTATGAGTTAATTCTTTTTTTCTTTCATAAACAGGTTCTTTAATAATCTCTTTATTATCTAAATAAACAATAAGTTCTCCCTTAATACCTTTTATATTTTCATTTAAATTTAATTTAATTTCTAGTCTTTCTTCTTCATTTTCTTTTAATGGATAATATAAATTATTTTTTATATATAAATTATCATATCTTAACATAAATTCATTTTTTGATACAATTAATTTTCTTTTATATTTACTAAAATATTCTTCATATAGCATACGATGTACCTCATAAATATCTGGTTCATTTAGAGTTACTATAGTTAACTCTAAATCATCTTTTTTTGCAGTTGATACAAATGTTTTACCTGCAGATGGAGTATAGCCTGTTTTACCTGTCGTATAATATGGATATGTAAATACCATTTTGTTTCTATTAGTCCAAGAATATGCCTTTATATTGGTACTGGTTTTATAATATTTAGTACCTGTAACCTCTCTATAGAAAGGTATTTTACTAGCATAACTAGATAGTATTGCCAAATCATGGGCAGTCGAATAATTTTTAGTATTTTCATCTAATCCATGAGGATTTTTAAATATGGTATTATTCATCCCTAAAGTTTTGGCTTTTTTATTCATTAACGTTACAAATCCTTCTTCATTTCCACCAATAAAATAGGCAATTACTTCCGCAGCATCATTGCCACTTCGAAGCATAAGACCATATAATAAATCACGAAGTAACATCTCTTCTTTATATGATAAATAAATACTAGTACCATACATTTTAAGTACTTCATCACCACTTTTTACCAAAACATCCAAAAAATCTCTTCCATATTCATAAGCGACTACAAAAGTCATTATTTTCGTAGTACTAGCAATTAATTTTTTTTCATTAGCATTATTTTGATATAATATCCTTCCAGTATTTGTATCCATAACAATAGTACTTTTATTACTTGCAAAGGTATTAAAAGATATAAATATAATAAACAAAAACAATATTTTTTTCATATAACCTCAATAAAATTATATATAATAACTAATAAAAGTATTCTAAGAATTATTGTTTTCCTAAAATACTTAACATTTCATTATCAAATTTATCTTTTTATATTAAAAAAGAATTAATTTCAATAATTATAAATATTATTTTAAGAATATATTTTTATAAAAAAAAGAATAAAAATTATTCTTTAATTTCAAAATGATTACCACTATCAAGGTGTAATATTCCCTTTTTACCATCTAATGTTGGATATATTTCATTATAATTATTAACTAAATCTATTTTACTTAATGTTATATAGACCATATTACCATCATTCATTAGAAAAAGAAATTTTTCTTTGTCAATTGTTGATGGAGAATATTCTATTTCTGATATTTTAGACATAATACTTTTATCTATAAGAACTATTTTTTTGATAAATTCATTATAGACATCTTCATCTATTTCATTTGTTAAAATGGGAAGTTCTTTAGTGATATCAATATCTTCTATTTTACCATTACTTAGAATTATTTTATTGTTTTTTCTACATATTGGTATATTCTCATCTATATCAATTACCACTTTACCAAAGAAACTAACACTTACTTGAATATCATTAACTAAGGGGTTTTCTTTAACCTTCTTGATAAAATCATCCTTATTAAAATCTAAAATTTTGGGATAATTATACAAATTATTAATTGTAATAATATCTTTTTCTTTAATGAAGTTAATTCCTCTAACATAAATATTTTTTATTCTTATATTTAGAAATAAATAAACTAATACAGCAATAAAAATTATTATACCTAATAAAACTAAAATACTTTTTAATTTAATCTTCTTCTTTATCTTTTTCACTTACACCAACCCAATTTATTAATCTTTGTTCTACACGAAGTCTTACATTATATTTTGATAAAGCTTTTACTTTAATGGTATCAATGATCTTTTTAATATCACTGGCTTTAGCATTTCCAGTATTTATTATAAAATTTGCGTGTTTCGTACTAACCATTGCTTTACCAATAGTGAAACCTTTTAACCCCATATCTTCAATAAGTTTACCAGCATACATTCCAGGAGGATTTCTGAAAACACTTCCTGCTGATGGAAAGTTTAGTGGTTGCGAAGCTTTTCTTTGTTCACGTCTTTCTCTCATAATATTTTCAATTTCATCTTTATTACCTTGTTCTAATAAAAATGTTGCTTCAATACAAACATAATCTAAATGTTCCTGTAAAATACTTGTTCGATAAGAATATTTCATTTCTTTTTGTGATAAATCAACAACTTCCAAATCACTGTTTATTATTTTTACTGATTTAATAATAGATGCTGTATCCTCACCATAAGCTCCAGCATTCATGAATACTGCACCGCCTACAGTTCCAGGTATACCTCCCATAAATTCCATTCCACGTAATGAATTTCTCATAGCATCATTACTTAGTTTAATTAAAGGGTATCCGGCACCAACAGTAATTAAATTTCCATCAATATTTATTTTATTGAAATTATCTAATTTAATAATAATACCATCATATATATTATCACTAAATAAAACATTACTTCCATTGCCTAAAACAATATGTTTAATCTTTTTGTCTTTAATTATTTTTAAAAGTTTAATTAATTCTTCCGTTCCTTTGGGAATACAAATACATCTTGCTTTACCACCAACACGATATGTTGTATGATTAGCTAACTTTTCATTAATTAATACTTTTCCTAAATGAAGAGATATAATCTCTTTAATAACATCTTGCATAATTACCCTCCAATAGTTTTTTTTATTTCTTCAAAAATTAACGAAGAACTATTAATAACTCCTAATTTTTTAAGATTTTCCTGCATCTTTTTGTATAATACACTATTTTCTAGTAATAAATCAATATTTTTAAATAAATTTTCACTATTTAAGTCTTTTTCTTCAATAATTATGGCTGCTTCATTATCTTCAAGTTCTTTAGCATTCTTATATTGATGATTATTGGCAACATAAGGACTTGGTATAAAAATGGATGGAATATTATCAGCAAGGATTTCTGCTATCGTACTAGCACCAGCTCTAGTAACCATAACATCAACCCTCTTTAAAACGTTAATCATATTATTAAGATATGGAACTATTTTAACATTACTAATATTAATATCTTTAAAATTATCATAATAATCTTTTCCTGTTACCAGTAGTACCTCATAATCTTTATTTTTAAATTTAGGTATGATTTCTTTTAATGCATTAGATACTGTCATCGAACCAAGTGACCCCATAACTATCAAAACTAATTTTTTATGATTACTTAATCCTAATTCTTTTTTATCTATAGGTTTAGCGAAATAAGCTTCTTCACTTCTAGGATTACCTGTTAAAATAACATTTTGATGTTTAAATAATTCTTTACTTCCGGGAAGAGACACCAATATTTTATCGACATACTTTGATAAAAATCTATTTGTTTTACCAGGAATACTATTTTGTTCATGAATAATGGTTTTAACACCTAATTTATGAGCAGCATAAATAACAGGAGCTGTAACATAACCTCCAACGCCAATAACTATATCTGGTTTAAAATCTTTAATTATTTTTTTACATTTCTTAATAGAACTCAAAAACAATGGAAAAGCTTTAAAAATACTTAAATCTTTTTTTAATCCTATGATATTAATACCAATAAATCTTATTCCTTTTTCAGGAACAATTTTAGATTCCATTCTATTTTTGGTACCTATATATAAGATTTCATTATTTTGATCATCTTCCATGATTTTATTAATAATACTTAAGGCAGGATAAATATGGCCTCCTGTACCTCCAGCTGTTACTATTACTTTCATACAAAGTTTCATTCCTTTCACTTCAATTAAGTTTATGATATTTAGTAATTTTTTATGTATTTAATCATATATAAGTAGTATAACATAATATTTGACAAATTTAAAGATTTATGTTATATTATATATCATGTGTGGTGCATTATTCTAGTCAAATAACATATCGGAAGATGGGGCTAAAAATCCATCAATTGTGGGTAAGACTTTATATGTTTGCTTTTTTCGCCCAGATTAGGGTGAACATATAATTTTAGATTTAAGGAAAAGATGTAATGGCATATATCAGTATCCTTTTATCACCTTAGAATTATTAAAACACATGTCGTGAGTGAATTTTTGGGATTTATATATGAAAAAAAATTTGCAAAAGCGAATAATGATATTACTTATTTTAAAGGGAAAACCTCTAGAATGTTCCGATTATAAAGATTGTGGTGCGGACTAAGTGGTGATCGAGTGATTACTAAAAGTAATTAAATCTTTTAAACAGAAATGGCCGGTGGGTAACCTATGGTAAGATTTAGAGAAATTCAACTCGACCTAAGCCGTAAAATTAATTTATAATAGACCATACAATTTTACCCAAATCATAGAAGACCTATGATTTTTTTCTTCAAAATAAATATAATTAAGTGAGGTCATATATGCAAAATAAATCATGGATTATTAAAGTTTTTATTATTACTTTTGCTATTTGTATGTTAATAAGTGGATTATCCAATATGATAGCAAGTAATGCTAATATTATAATATTATTAGTAATTACAGTTTTAATAATTATTATAGGTATTATTTTTGATATCATAGGTACTGCTGTTTTAACGGCAGATGAAGCAACATTTCATGCTAAGGCTAGTAATAAAATAAAAGGATCTAAAGAAAGTATCAAATTAATAAAAAATGCCAGTAATATTGCTAATTTTTGTAATGATATTATTGGTGATATCTGTGGAATAGTATCAGGTAGTATGGGAGCAATGATAGCTATTACTATTGCTAATAAATTTAATTTAAATCCAACAATAGTTGCCTTAATAGTATCATCTATTATATCAAGTATCATGGTAGGTGGTAAAGCCATTGGAAAAAATATTGCTATCAAAAAAAGTGATATAATAATCTTTAAAGTTGGAAGAATTCTTAATAAAGTAAAAAAATAGTTTATTTTGACAAGTTTTGTAATGAACCCCATTTCTTTTTGTCCAAGAAATGGGGTTCATTACATATTTATAAATTATTGTAAAAACATGATAAAAAGACACTACTTTTTATCATGTTTATAATGTTCCTTAAATACATCTTATTTGATATTTTAGTTAAATGCCTCCAATTTGACATTTCATTTCTATCACAACTTTCTATTTTTTTCTTCTGGGAACAAATTCTTCTATTTCTCTTTCTTCTGATGAATTAAAATTTGTCTCTTCATGAGGTGGTTCTACAATAACTCCAGCTCCTCTTATTGAACCATCATCTTTAAAATCATCAACATTATCTGTTTCTAAATGCATTTCTTTAATATCATCTTTATCAATATCTTCATCAACTAAATTATCATAATCTTTATCAATATTTTTATATTCTTCTAGTTCTTCATAATCTTCAGTTTCTCTTTTTTTATTTCTAGCATTCCTTGCATATATATAAAATAATATAAACAAAAGAATTGCAAATAAACCAAATGCTACCATTAGGATAGCTAAAATATCCATATTCATATTCAACACCTATTCTTTCTATCTAGATAAATTATATCAAAGATTTTTTATAAAATAAAGTTAAATTTTAAAAAAAAATAAAGATTTTTATCAAACCTTTATTTTTCACATACTTTAACTTTATAAGAGTATTCTATTTTTTCACTACCAGGTACTTTTTCGTATCCTTCTGGAAGTTTATCTTCTTCATAATAATCAGTTGTATAAACATCATCTTCACTAACATTTTCTATTGTAACTGTACGATATCGATAATAGGTAACTGGATATTCTTCTAATTCTTGATAAATATACGTTGTTACACTAGGATTACTACTAGTTTTTAATGAATCAGTTAAACGGTATTTACATCCTTTTCTTACAAGAACAAATTTTCCATTGATTTTTTCTGTTACTGAATCATTACATGGTTTATTAATAACATGATAACTATTATATTGACTAGGTGTTAAATCAGCAGTATAAATTTTATTACTTACACAAATATTTCCTGATTTGGAGTAACCACTAGAACAATAACTACTACTTCCACCACCTGATACTCTTTTATCAACAATTTTTACTTTATCTGAATTTTCAATATAATTAGTGGTTTCTTTATTATCACTCCACTTACTTTCTATTTTTTCTATTTTTTCTACTTCAATATTATCTTCTTCTAAAATAGGATTTAGGATGTAATCACTCCATTCACCATACGTTTTCACAGTAGATGTATTTCCTTTTTTGACACCTTTTACAAAAACTCTTACTCTTTCTACTAGAGACGGATCAAATTCTCTTTCACTTTGCCATTTTGACCACTCTTTACAACTATAGCCTGTTTCAATAACCTCTTCTTTACTGTTATTATTATCTTCTTTTTGTGGCACATTGCTTTTACCATCCATATAAGTATTACCATCACAATTTTTACAAGCATAATTATTTAAATCATAAAAATATATTTCTTCATTTTCAAGAGTTGAACATGATAAATTAATTCTTAAAACATATGTTGAATTCTTTGTTAAAGAGATTTTTGTTTTATCATCACTACATACTTTATTATTAGCGTCTACAATATCATCAATTAACTTCTTATCAACAAGTGTTTTTAAATTTATTTGTTTAACTTCGCCATCAACTGGTAAATTATTATCAATAAAGAAATATCTTTCTGAAGCAAGTCTTACTTTTGTTACATTTTCCATATGTAATTTTTCATCATATTTAATATTTCTATTACTTTTTAATAATAATGAAAATAACCATATTAACAAAATAACACATACTATTATAATAATCACTTTTATAATAATATTTCTTTTCTTTTCATAATTATAATTATTATTGCCATAATAATCTTCTTCATATTCAGCAACTTCTTTTTCATAATCATTAGCATAATCATCATATGTTTGCATTAATATCCCCCCTTAGATAACTAGCATTATACCACAAAATATAATAAATGTCAAATTATGTAAAATATGGTAAATAAAATCGATATTAACTGTTTTACATATTTTGACACATAATTAACATTTTAACTTTTCAAAAACGCCAAAACTATATATAATTATATTATGGAGGATGAAGATGGAAAAAATAAAAGTAGTTCAAATCGGAACTGGAAAAATGAGTGTTTATACAATGAAATATGCAATTAATAAAGGATGTAGTATTGTTGGTGCATTTGATATTAATCCTAATGTTATTGGAAAAGATATTGGATCAATAATGAATGAAGATAATTATGGAGTAATAGTAGATGATATTAAAAATCTTGAAAATAAGCTTAAAGAATTAAAACCTAATATTGCTATTATAACAACAATGAGTTTATTAAGTGATTGTAGGGATGCTTTAATTACTTGTGCTAAATGTGGTGTTAATGCTATTACAACATGTGAAGAGGCTTTCGATTCATATAATTCTAATCCTATATTAACTAATGAAATAGATCGATTAGCTAAGGAAAATAATTGTACAATTACTGGAAGTGGTTATCAAGATATATACTGGGGAGAATTAATAAGCGCTATTGCATCATCAACATATAAAATAACTAAAATTAAAGGAAGTAGTTCCTATAATGTCGAAGATTATGGAATAGCTCTTGCCAAAGCTCATGGTGCTGGTTTAACAATTGATGCCTTTGATAAAGAAGTAGCTTCTGTTGATAAAATAAGTGATGAAGAAAGAGAAAAAATTATTGAAAGTGGAAAATATTTACCAAGTTATATGTGGAATGTTAATGGATGGTTATTAAAAAAATTAGGATTAACCCTTAAAAGACAATCTCAAATAACTGTTCCAACTACATATAAGGAAGACATTTATTCTGAAACTCTTGGAATGACAGTAAAAAGTGGTGACGCAACAGGAATGAGTGCAATCGTTACCACAGAAACGGAAGAAGGAGTTTTAATTGAATCAGAATGTATAGGAAAAGTTTATTCTAAAGAAGATTATGATAAAAATGAATGGACAATTTATGGAGAACCTAATACAACTATAACAGTAGCAAGACCAGATACTGTAAAACTTACTTGTGCTACAATTGTAAATAGGATTCCTGATGTTATAAATGCAAAACCTGGTTTTAGATTAACTTGTGAAATGGAAGAGTTAAAATATCGAACTAAACCCCTTAATGAATATATAAAATAAAAATTAGGTAATTATCTACCTAATTTTTTTTCTTCTTCACTAAGTAATAATGGAAATATTGGAAAATCTCTTGCTACACGATGTAATGCTTGATATATAAGTTTATCATGTTTTGGAACTCCGTAAACATCAAAAATATTCATAATCATAAAAATATCTTCATATGTTGGAACATATTTTTTATCATTAAAAGTAAATGAGTATTTTTGATTAATTATTTCTAGAGCGTTATTTACTTCAGTTCCAGTGATATTTTCCTTATCTATAAAGCTCATAAAACGACTTAAATATCTATTACTAATACCATAGGAATTTCTATATTTATAAGCAATAGCTCTTACATAACGATGATCAACATTTTCAAGTTGATTTTTTACTGCAAGATTATAGAAATCAATCATGGTAAAAGGCATTTTAGTATCTCCTATTACAATACCACTTTCTATTAATTTTCCACATTCAATTATTAATTTTAAATAATCATCTGTATAATTCATACAAAACCCCCAACAGTTTTCATATTATATCACACTTTTTTGAAAAAAGCAAATTATTTATGTAGAAAATCTATTAAAATGACATCTTCCCCTATTTTTTTAATCATATTAAAGTTTATTTCCATAGCATTGTTTTTAATTGAAAAAACGCCTTTTGATGGTTCAATAATAATTTTTTCTATATAACCTGATGCTATATTAAATTTAGCATCAATAATATTTCCTATTTTTTTACCATCCGTAATACTTATTATATCTTTATTTTGTAGGTCAGAAAGTAACATTTTATCACCATTTAATTTTATGTAAAAGAAAAAAGGTTATGTAACCTTTTATCCATTTATTTGATTCATTACTTCTTCAGCAAAGTTTTCGTCTCTTTTTTCCATACCTTCGCCTACTTCAAAACGAACCATATTAATTAATTTACTATTATTATTACTTAAGAACTTACCTACGGTTTCTTTGTTTTCTGCTTTAACATAGATTTGGTTTTCTAAGCATACTTCCTCATAGTATTTACGAACTTTACCAACTAAAATATTTTCTATCTTATCTTCTGGTTTTCCTTCGTTTTTAAGTTCTTCTCTCATGATATTCTTTTCTTTTTCTAAAACATCAGCGGGAACCATTGATTCATTTAAATACATTGGTCTCATAGCTGCTGCATGCATAGCTACTTCTTTAGCAACTGAAGAATTATCGCCACTTACAACTACTAATGAGGCAATTCTTCCACCCATATGTAGGTATGAACCAAAAGATTCATCATTTGTTTTTTCTACAACTTCAAATCTTCTAACACTAATTTTTTCTCCAATTTTTGCGGTAATGGCAATTGTTAAATCATTAAGTGTTCCGTTATCAACTTTAAGATTCATTGCTTCATCCATAGTTTTTGCATCACTATTTAAGATTGTTTCACCAACAGTTTTGACAAAGTTTTTAAATTCATCATTCTTACTTACAAAGTCTGTTTCACTATTTACTTCTAAAACAACTGCCTTATTATCTTTTACAAAGATATCAGCAAGTCCTTCAGCAGCAATACGATCACTTTTCTTAGCTGCTTTACTAATTCCTTTTTCTCTTAACCAATCAATTGCTTTATCAATATCACCAGAGCATGCTTCAAGAGCTTTTTTACAATCTAGCATTCCTGCTCCTGTTTTTTCTCTTAAGTTTTTTACATCAGTCGCACTAAACATAATTCTTCTCCTTATTTTAAAACTTCAATTAATTCTTCTTTTTTAAGTTTAGAATAACCTTTAATACCCCTTGATTTAGCTAATTCTTTAAGTTCAGTTAAATTTAATTCTGTAAGATTAACTTCTTCTTTCTTTTCTTCTTTTTTAGTTTCTTTTTTTTCTTTTTTAACTTCTTCTTTTGTTTCTTCTTGTTTTACTTCTTTTTTAACTTTTTTTACTTCTTCTTTTTGAACAGGTACTTTATCTTGTTGTGATTCTTTGTTTTTATCATCTTCTGATATAACATCTACTATTTCATTTCCATTAACTGTTGCAATTGCATTAGTTAAAGCATTAAGAACTACTTTAACTGATCTTACTGCATCATCATTTCCAGGTATTACATAATCAACACTATCAGGATCACAATTAGTATCAACAATACCAAATACAGGAATATTTAGTTTTCTTGCTTCTCTAATGGCATTATATTCTTTACTTGGATCAACAATAATCATTGCATCAGGAAGTTTATTCATTTCTCTAATACCTTCTAAGTATTTATTTAATTTTTCATATTCTTTATTAAGTAAGGCAACTTCCTTTTTAGGTAATAAATCATATGTACCATCTGTACTCATTTTTTCAAGTTCTTCTAATCTTTTAACTCTTGATCTAATTGTTTTAAAGTTAGTTAATGTTCCACCTAACCATCTTTCAGTTACATAAAACATATTAGTTCTTGTTGCACATTCTTTACATGCATCTTGTGCTTGTTTTTTAGTACCAACAAAAATAACTTTACCACCATTTGTAGCAATTTCTGTTAATTTTTCATATGCTTCTTCTAATTTCTTTACTGTTTTTTGTAAATCGATAATATAAATATCATCTCTTGTTCCAAAAATATATTCTCCCATTTTTGGATTCCATCTTCTTTTTTGGTGTCCAAAATGTACACCTGCTTCTAATAAATAGTTCATTGAAACTACTGTCATAATTATTTCTCCTTTTCGTTAATTCACTAATTAATTTCTAATATTCCACCAATAGGCACTAGGAATATTAATTCATTAATTTGTCTATTTTTTTATTTATTTAGAGCTTCAACTAGCTCATTTTTCTTCATTGTAGTGTATCCTTCGATACCTTTTTCTTTTGCTATTTCTTTAAGTTCAGCTACTGTTAATTTAGTTAAATCTTTATCTTCTTTAACTTCTTCTTTCTTTGTTTCTTTCTTTTCTTCTTTTACAGTAACTTTTTCACCTTTAGCAATTTTAACTAAATCAGCAAATGCTTTTTTATCATTAATAGCAATCTCTGATAACATCTTACGATTTATTTCAACACCTGCTTTATTTAATCCATTAATAAATTTAGAGTAACTAATTTCTTCTTCTCTACATGCTGCATTAATTCTTACGATCCATAGTTTTCTCATTTCTCTTTTCTTTTGTCTTCTATCACGATAAGCATATTGACCTGCATGCATTAATTGTTCTTTAGCACTTTTAAATTCTCTATGTTTACTTCCAAAGTAACCTCTAGCTTCTTTTAATATCTTTTTGTGTCTTTGTTTTGTAACAACACCATTTCTAACTCTTGCCATAACTTCCTCCTTCCGAGATTTAGATAATATCTCTTAATCTATTTTGATCTGCCTTTGATAGGTTAGATCCCTTTCTTGCAACTTTATTAAATTTTGCATCTTTTTTACCAGTATTATGACGGCTTCCTGGTTTTCCAATTTTAATACTTCCGCCTT
>CAMVAF010000025.1 GCA_947165365.1 uncultured Clostridia bacterium
ACGATGAACACCAAAATTAGTTCTAACAACAACTGCTTTAACAACTTTTCCTTTTCTTACGGTTCCATTAGGAGTAGCGCGTTTTACAGTACCTACTACTATGTCACCGATATTACCCGTTTTAACTTTGCTTCCACCAAGAACACGAATAACTAATAGTTCTCTTGCTCCTGAATTATCAGCAACTTTTAAACGACTTTCTTGTTGAATCATATTATATTCCTCCCAATTCTAGAGTTATAGAATAACTGCTTCTTCTATAATTTCTTTTAAATAGAAATATTTTGTTTTAGATATAGGTTTAGTTTCAACGATTCTTACTTTATCGCCAACTTTAGCCTTATTACTTTCATCATGAACAGCATATTTCTTTGAGCTTTTAACTCTTTTTCCATATAGTGAATCTTTTTTATAAGTTTCAACTAATACAGTAATTGTTTTATTGTTTTTAGAACTAACAACTTTTCCAACTAATTCTTTACTCTTTGTTTCCATTTTTCTCTCCTTCTAATTCTCTTTCACGAAGTACAGTTTTCATTCTAGCAACTTCATGTCTTAAATCTTTTATTCTTGAAGGTTTTTCAAGGTTTCCTGTTGCTTGTTGAAATCTTAAATTAAATAGTTCTTCTTTGCAACTTACAATTTTTTCATTAATTTCGGTAGAAGATAATTCTCTTATTTCTTTAACCTTCATTCTTCTCACCACCATCTTCTTTTTTAATAAACTTTGTTCTAACAGGTAGTTTATGACTAGCTAGACGGAATGCTTCTCTTGCTGTTGCTTCATCAACGCCACCAATTTCAAACATAATCTTTCCTTCTTTAACTACTGCTACCCATTCTTCAACGGCACCTTTACCTTTTCCTTGACGAACACCAATAGGTTTAGCGGTTCTTGGCATATGTGGGAAAATATTAATCCATACTTTACCACCACGTTTCATATATCTTGTCATAGCAACTCTGGCTGCTTCAATTTGATTTGCATTGATCCATGCACCATCCCTTGCAACTAATCCATAATCACCAAAACTAAGTGTTGTATTTCCTTTAGCATGTCCATCATAAGGTAAGCGATGTACTCTTCTATATTTAACTCTTGCAGGAATTAATGCCATAATTACTTACCTCCATTTTTTTCTAGGATTTCACCTTTATAAATCCATACCTTAACACCAATTTTTCCAAATGTTGTATCAGCTTCACTTGTAGCATAATCAACGTCTGCTCTTAAAGTATGTAAAGGAATTGTACCTTCTGTATATCCTTCACTTCTTGCCATATCAGCGCCACCAAGACGACCTGATACAGAAGTTTTAATACCTTTTGCTCCCGCTTTCATAGCATTTTTAATAGCTCTTTTTTGAACCATTCTAAATGATGCACGATTAGTAATTTGTTTAGCAATACTATCAGCTACTATTTGAGCATTCAAGTCAGGTTTCTTAATATCAACAATAGATACATATACATTAGTACCAATTAAATTTGAAAGAGTTTTACGAAGTTTTTCAATTTCTTCTCCACCTTTACCAATTAATACACCTGGTTTAGCAGAATGAATAATTACTTCACATTTCTTTTTATTTCTTTCAATTTCTACTTTAGCAATGCCTTTATCTTTGATATTTTCTTCAATATATTTACGAATTTTAATATCATTTGCTAAATTTTCTTTAACATTCTTACGAGGAGCATACCAACGTGACTCCCAGTCTTTGTTTATACCAATTCTAAGTCCTACTGGACTAACTTTTTGTCCCATTTTCTCCTCCTACTCACTTACAGCCACTACAATGTGACTTGTTCTTTTATCTTTTCTTCCAACATGTCCTCTTGAATCGAACATCATTCTCTTCATAACTGGTCCCATGTCAATTCTTGCTTCACTAACTTTTAAATTTTCTTTTTTCATACCATTATTATTAACAGCATTAGCGATAGCAGAATCTAATACTTTCTTAATAAGACGAGCTGCCTTATTATTATAGTTTTCTAAAATGATCTGTGCATCAAGTGCTTTTTTTCCTCTTATCAAGTCAACTACAAGTCTTGCCTTAATTGGAGAAATTCTAACACTTTTTGCAATTGCTCTTGCTTCCATCAATTTATCCTCCTAAATTAATTCTTATCTTGACCATGGCCACCAAATTTACGAGTTAATGCAAACTCACCTAATTTGTGTCCTACCATGTCTTCTGTTACATATACAGGAATAAATTCTTTTCCATTATGTACTGCAAATGTATGTCCAATAAAGTCAGGATAAATAGTAGAACGTCTTGACCAAGTTTTAATAACTTCTTTTTTTCCAGTTTCATTTAATACTTTAACTTTTTTTAGTAGTCTATCAAATACATAGGCTCCTTTTTTCAAACTTCTTGCCATAATTATTTCCTTTCCTTATTATTTACCATTTCTTCTTCTTACGATAAACTTATCACTTGCTTTTTTAACACGAGTTTTATATCCAAGTGCTGGTTTACCCCAAGGAGTAACAGGTCCCTTTCTACCAACTGGTGCACGTCCTTCACCACCACCATGTGGATGGTCATTAGGGTTCATAACAGAACCACGTACTGTTGGTCTTATTCCCATATGTCTTGTTCTACCAGCTTTTCCTAGTTTAACAAGTTCATGATCAGCATTTCCAACTTCTCCAATAGTTGCATAGCAAGTACCAAGTACTTTTCTTTGTTCACCACTTGATAATCTTACCATTACATAATTTCCTTCTCTTCCTAATATTTGAGCAGAAGTTCCAGCTGAACGACAAAGTTCTGCACCTTTTTTAGGACGAAGTTCAATATTATGAATTACTGTACCAACTGGAATATTCATTATTGGTAAAGCATTACCAACACGAATATCAACATTTTCACCACTAACAATTTCCATACCAACTGTTAAGTCTTTTGGTGCAATAATATATCTTTTTTCTCCATCTGCATAATTAATTAATGCAATGTTACTAGTTCTATTTGGGTCATATTCAATAGTAGCAACTTTACCTTTAATATCATATTTATTTCTTTTAAAATCAATAATACGATATTTTCTTTTTTCTCCACCACCTTGGTGACGAACGGTAATTTTACCTTGGTTATTACGACCACCATTTTTCTTTATAGTTACAACTAAACTTTTTTCTGGAGTATTTGTAGTAATTTCTTCATTAACTAAAGTACTCATTTTTCTTCTTGCGTTAGTTGTTGGTTTAAAATTTCTAATAGCCATAAAAACCTCCTACATATTTTCGATTGTCATACCGTCACGTAACTTAACAACAGCTTTTTTACCACGATTAGTTAATCCAGTATAACGACCTACTCTTTTTTCTTTTACTTTAATATTTGTTGTAGAAATACTTTCTACTTTAACTTTAAATATTTTTTCTATAGCTTCTTTAATTTCTGTTTTAGTAGCTTTTTCACTAACTAAAAAAGTATATTTTCCATTTTGTTGTTCACTTCTTGCTTTTTCAGTAACTAAAGGAGCTTTAATAATTTCTAAATATTTTGTATCCATTATTTAAATGCCTCCTCAACATCACTTATTGCTTTCTTATCAAAAAGTAAAACATTAGCATTAATAATATCTAGTACATTAATTTCGCTTGGTTCCATTAATAATACATTCATTAAATTTCTACTTGCAAGTATTACGTTTTCAGTAAGTTCACTCATAACTACTAATACTTTTTTATCAGCAAGATTAAGTTTTTCAAGTTCTTTAACGAAATCTTTTGTTTTATTACTTTCTAAATTAATTTCATCAACAACCATAATTTCTTTATTCTTATTTTTATAACTTAATGCAGAAAGTAATGCTAATCTTCTTTCTTTTCTATTCATTTTAATAGAATAGTCTCTTGGTTTTGGTCCAATTGCAATTCCACCACCACGCCATTGTGTAGCTCTAATACTTCCTTGTCTTGCACGACCTGTACCTTTTTGTCTCCATGGCTTTCTTCCACCACCTGATACTTCACTTCTTGTTTTAGTGCTATATGTTCCTTGTCTTAATCCACATCTTGCAGTATTAATAGCATCAAATATAACACTTTCATTAGGTGTAATATCAAATATTTCTTTATTTAATTTAACATCTATTTTTTCCATATTATCCTCCTTCTCTTAAATAATTAACATTAATTATTCTTGAGTAATCCCTTCTGCAGTTTCATTAGCAACCTCTTCTTTAGTTTCTTCTACTGCATAAGTTATTAATTCAGGAGCTGCTACCTTTTTACCATTTGCTTTAATACCATTTCTAATGATTACTAAAGATTTCTTTGGTCCAGGTACATTACCTTTTATTAATATACAATTATTTTCTAAATCAACTTTAACAACTGTTAAATTTTGAATAGTAACTTTTTCATTACCCATATGTCCAGGTAATTTCTTACCTTTAAGTACGTGCATTGGAAGTAGTGTTCCAAGTGAACCTACACCTCTATGGTATTGAGATCCATGTCCCATAGGTCCTCTAGTTTGGTTATATCTTTTAATAACACCTTGATAACCCTTTCCTTTGCTTACTCCAGTTACGTCAACTATTTCACCAGCTTCAAACATACTTGCATCAATTACTTGTCCTAAAGTATATGAACTAGTGTCAACTCCCCTAATTTCTTTTAAGAAGCGCTTAGGTTCAGTATTAGCTTTTTTAGTATGACCAATACTTGCTTTATTACTTACTTTTTCTCTTATAGTAGTATTTCCTAATTGAATAGCATCATATCCATCAGTTTCAACTGTTTTAATTTGAGTTACAACATTAGGTTCAACTTCAATAACAGTTACAGGAACTAAAACACCATCAGTAGTAAATACTTCTGTCATTCCAATCTTTTTTCCTAAGATTCCTTTCATTTTCCATTTTCCTTTCTAATTTTAATTAAATATTTTTAATATCAATATCAACACCACTAGGTAAATCAATGTGAGTTAACGCATCAATAATTTCCTTACTTGGATTTTTGATATCAATAAGTCTTTTGTGAGTTCTTCTTTCAAATTGTTCACGAGAATCTTTATATTTGTGAACAGCTCTAAGGATTGTGTACTTCTCAATCTCTGTAGGAAGTGGCACAGGTCCTGATATTTCCCCACCTGAACGCTTAATAGCATCAACGATTTTTGTACATGCAGTATCAAGAACACGATGATCATATGCTTTAAGTCTAATTCTAACTTTCTTACTCATTTTGTGTTTTCACTCCTTTCGTCTATATCTGGTATAGGCATGCTCCGTGTGAATAACCCAATACACCAGTTTTTATTTAGCAACTCTTCCTGGTGTATCAGCAACCTCGCACATCAATGCACTAAAACACACAGTGTTAATTCTAACATAACCACTATCTAAATGCAAGCATTTTTTTTACTTTTTTTCATATTTTTTCTATATTTTATGCCAAAAAGAAAAGATAATGTTAAATTATCTTCAAAACAATTACATTTTTCTATCTCAAAATTATTTTTTTAATTTATATTAATTACTCTTGACTAACAAAAGCTTTTTGATATATTATTTACTTAGTTAAATTTATTCAAGAGACTTATGTTTAATAAACATATTTATAAGGGCGTGCCTTCCGGTAGTAATGTAACTATTAAGATCGCTAAGGAAGGACGCTCTTTTTGCGCATATAGGAGGTAAAAAAGATGAATGAATTTGAAGAAAAATATTATAAAGATATTAAAAATGAATTAATGCAAAGTGTCATTGATAAAAAAATCGATACTTATTTTACCAATCGTAATGAACTTACCCACTATTACAATGTTGGTAAAATGATAATCGAAGCTCAAGGTGGAGAAGAAAGAGCTAAATATGGTTATGGATTAATTAAGAAGTTTTCAGAAAAATTGACAAAAGAATTAAATAAAGGATATAGCTATCGAACTCTAAATTTAATGAGAAAATACTACCTATTTCAAAAAGTGCATGCACTGCATGCACAATTATCATGGATGCATTATAGAGAGTTGCTATCTCTTAATGATAATAATGAAATTAACTACTATATCGATATATCTTTAAAAGAAAAACTTGGATATAGAGAATTACATAAAAAAATCAAAACCAAAGAATATCAAAGATTAGATGATAAAACAAAAAACAAATTAATCAATAAAGAAAAACTAGATGTTTATGATAATATTAAAAATCCAATTTATATCAATACATATAATAGCAACATTGATAAAGAAAATTTAGAGGAAAAAGCATTAAAATCTTTTATACTAAAAGATATAGAAAACTTTTTAGAACAATTAGGTGATGGTTTTTATTTTAGAAAAAGTGAATACAAAATAATCATAGGTAATAAACCTAATTATATTGATTTACTGCTTTTTAATTCTAATTATAATTGTCATGTAGTTGTCGAATTGAAAGTAACTGAATCTAAAAAAGATCATTTAGGTCAAATACAAGTTTATATGAATTATATAGATAAACACATCAAATCTATTAATCAAGAAAAAACAATTGGAATTATTGTATGTAAAAAGGATGACAAATATCTAATAGAATATTCATCAGATGATAGAATTAGAATAACAACATATGAGTTAGTTTAACAATAATTTTTCTATATCTAATACTCTTTTATCGTTAACTTTTTACCATTACTATAGATAAAACCTTCATCTTTTAAATTCTTAATTTCTCTCATCATTGCACTACGATCAACTGATAAATAATCGGCAAGTTCAGTATATGTAAGTGGCAAATAAAAAGATTTCTTTCCCTTTTTCTTAGCAACAATATTTAAATAACTAAGTACTTTTTCTCTAATACTTCTTTTAGATAATACTTCTACTCTTTCATTTAAATCAATTATCTTTTGAGATAATAATTCAAAGACATTATCTATTAATTTATTATGACAAGGGCAATTCTTTTTACATCTATTCATCAATAATGTATAATCAAGTAACAAAACTTCACAATCAGTTATAGCTACTACCACTACTTCATTATCTAAATAAGAAAAAGTTTTCCCAAATACTGAGTCTTTCTCTAAACTTTCAATAATACTCCTATTACCATTATAATCATATCTTATTAAATTAGCAGAACCAGAAATAATAATCCCAACTAAATTAGAATTTATTACATTAGAAAGAATTGTTCGATCCCTTTTATAAGTCATTCTTCTTCCATCAAAACACTTAATCATTTTTAAAATATCAGCTAAATCAATATCATTAAATATTTTTAATTCTTCCATAAATCCATCCAAAATAATTATAATATTTTCTTGTTGCATTTGCAACAATATTTATTCTTATTCCATTGCTATAATTAAGTTATGGAGAACATATGAAAATAATTAAAAGAGATGGAAGAATTGTTGAATATGATAGAAGTAAAATATTTACAGCAATTAGTAAAGCCAATAGAGATGTAAGAGAACCAGAAAGAGCCTCTAATAAACAAATAGAAACCATTATTAAACATATTGAAGAATTAAATAAAAAAAGAATGCTTGTAGAAGACATCCAAGATTTTATTGAAACTGATCTTATGAAAATCAAAAAATATGCCCTTGCCAAAAGTTATATTATTTATCGATACACAAGAGCCTTAGTAAGAAAAAATAATAATACTGAT
The DNA here is from genome assembly GCA_947165365.1 of uncultured Clostridia bacterium. GTDB lineage: Bacteria > Bacillota_I > Bacilli_A > RF39 > UBA660 > RUG12783. Next base: position 7,630 of record CAMVAF010000025.1, read on the forward strand.
GAATCTATTTTATCAATAATTAAAAATGGTAATACAAATAATGATTATCAAACCAATAATCAAAATATTGTAACAAATAGAAATTTAATCGCTAGTGAAGTATCTAAAAATCTATCTAAAAGAATCTTACTCCCTGAAAAGACAGTAATTGAACACGAAAATGGCTTTATTTATTTTCATGATTTAGAATACTTCCTAGAACCATTCATTAATACATCAACGATTAACTTTATAGATATTCTAGATAACGAAAGTATAACTAATAAACCAAATAATCTTAGAGATGCATGTTTAACACTATCAGAAATAATTAATATAACTTCATCCAATCAAATTAATGAAGTAAATTTAAATCTAACTAAAATAGTTAAATATTATAAACCAAAAGATAATATTAAAGAATCTATTAACATATTATTCCAACAATTATCTACACTAATAAATATTAAAGGAACATTACCAAAAGTAAACTTTTATTTAAAAATAGAAAAAGGTTATGAAGAATTATCTATCAAATTAATTCAAGAAATTATTAATAAATATCAAAATAATTACCAAAATATTAATTTATATTATGAATTAAATGAAGATAATTACATTAATCAAAAATATTATTATTTAACTAAAGAAATAATGAAATACCCTATCTTTATCGTTAATAAAAAGTTACTACAAGATAATTATTTTCAAGAAAAAACTTTTAATGAAGGTAAAGTATCTCTAAATCTTGTAAGAATCGCCTTAAATTCCAATGATGAAGAAGAATTTTATAAAATACTTGATGATAAACTTGAAATAGTTAAAGAAGCCTTACTTTCTAAATACCATTCACTTTTAGGTACCATAAGTAATACATCCCCTATTCTTTGGCAAACAGGGGCCTTAGCAAAACTAAATAAATTTGATAAAATAGATAAATTATTAAAGAATAATTCGACATTATCGATTGGTTTTCTTGGATTATATGAAGTAAATAAAATTATGAAAAAAGATGATTTTTCATTAAAAATAATTAAATACCTTAAAAAGACATGTGATAATTGGAAAAAAGAAACTAATTTAAATTTTAATTTAGTATCTATCTATGATAAAGAAATAAGTTCTTATTTTCTAAAATCAGATTTAGATAAATTTGGATTAATCAAAAATATAACCGATAAAGATTATTATCATTTATCATATGAAATGGACTATAAAAATATAGAAGAACAATTAATTATGGAAAATAAATATCAAAATATAACAAAATCTTATTCAATAATTAAAAAAAATGACGATATTGAAAATATCATAAAATTAATATATAATAATATCCAAGTAGTTAAAATAAAAGGAGAATGAAATGAAAGAAGAAAAAATTAATATTAAATTACTAAATGATGATGCTATTATTCCTACATATGGAAGTAATTTTGCAGCAGGTGCAGATCTTTACGCTAATATTAAAGAAGATGAAACCATAAATCCATCAGAAACCAAATTTATTAAAACAGGAATATCTCTTGAAATACCAGATGGTCTTGTGGGATTAATCTATCCACGAAGTGGACTATCTTGTAAAGAAGGACTAGCTCCTGCTAATAAAGTAGGCGTCATTGATTCTGATTATCGTGGTGAAATTATTGTAGCCCTACATAACCACTCGAAAGAAATTAGAACCATTACTCCAAATGAAAGAATTGCCCAAATTGTCTTTACACCATATATCAAAGGAAACTTTAATATTGTTAAAGATTTATCTGATACTAAAAGAGGTAATGGTGGATTTGGATCAACTGGTAAAAAGTAATTAAGATTATTCTTAATTATTTTTTTATCCAAAAAATATTTATTTCATAAAATAAATTAGAGGTGAACATGAATAATATTGATTTATATATTGTAGAAAAAGGAGATACACTATATAATATAGCCAAAAAATATAACATAACTTATGAAGAATTAATGAATATCAATAATTTAACAAGTACACTAATTAATATTGGAAAACAATTAATTGTACCAAGCATTAATAATAATACTATAAAATATTATGTAGAAAAAAATGATACCATGGATTCTATTTGTAATAAATTTAAAATAGATATAACAACTATAATGAAACAAAATAATTTAAATACCAAAGATTTAATAGAAGGTCAATTATTAATCATAAGATAAAAAATAGAATAGTTTCCTATTCTATTTTGTTCTTTTTTAATGATAATTTTATCACAATAATAGATAATATAACACTTGTACCCAAAAAGAAGTATAACATATACAATAACATATTATTATCTTCTGTTGCTTTAGAATTAGCACTTTCTACTCTATTAATATTAATTTTATATTCGATAACATTCGTATCATTAGATACTCTTACAATCACAAAATCTTTATTTGTAATATCAATATCTTTATCTCCAACAACATTAACATCATTAGCTTCCACAATAATATACAATTTATTTACGCTATTTAATACATCAATATTATATTCTTTTTTGTCTTTACTAAAATCTATATTATAACCAACTATTTCTAATCTTTTTATATCAATTTCTTTTGGAAGAATACTTATTTCTTTTGTTTTAACAACAACATTACAAATAGCTGTCTTACCATTACTTGTTTTTGCCGTTATCGTTACGGTCCCCTCTTTAATCCCTGTAATATTTCCATTAATAACTGAAGCTATCGTATTATCACTACTAGTCCATGTTACATTTTTGTTTGTCGCATTTAGAGGTTTTATTATCGCAGTTATTGTCTTTTTTTCACCAATATTTACCTCTATATCTTTTAAATCCAAATCAATACTTGTGACATCTATTTTAGGTTTAGAATTACTTGAATCATTCGTATTATTATCATTACCAGTAACAGTTATTTTACATGTTGCTGTCTTACCATTACTTGTTTTTGCTGTTATTGTAGCTGTACCTTTACTAATTCCAACAACTTTGCCATTAGATACGGTTGCTACCTTTGTATTACTACTTATCCACGTAATTGTTTTATTTTCTACATTTGATGGCTTTATAGTTGCTGTTAATGTTATATCTTTTCCTATATCTATTGTTGCACTTGTTTTACTTAATATTACTTCACTTGCCTCTATCTTTTTTTCATTTACCTTGACATTTACTGTTTTTGTTCCATTTAATTCTTCACCATCATATGTTGCTGCATCCTTAAGGTAAACATTTATTGTTGCACTTCCAACATCACTACCAATAACATTTAATTTCACAGTACTATTATCAACGAATATGCGATAACCCTTTTCTATTGCTACAACAGTATCACTTGTCGTTGCATTTAAAAGTACAACAGATTTATTTGAGGTTGTGACTTCTATTAATCCTGCACTATTTATAGCAGTAATTTCAATATTTTTTTGTGTATCTTTATCCATCGATAAGTTTGTAGGAGATACCTTAATACTTCCAGCCGCATCTACCATCATAGGTATCATAAATAATAAACTTAATATAATATATTTTATTTTTTTCATTTTTCACTCCTATTGCATCATCAATTTTCTTATAGCTATATAATCCAATACTCCTATATAATCATTCCCATCCATATCAGCAGCCTTTTTAACAAGAGGATCAGTTATAATAGATAATTGCATCATATGCTTTCTTATAGCGATATAATCAATAGCAGAAATTTTCGCATCTTTATTTATATCCCCCTTAATAATTATATAATAATCTTTATCTAATGACCTAATTTTTCCACCTGTACCTACTAAAGATGTATCATTACTAACCAAATTGTTATCTTTGTCATATACTAAAAGATTAGTTTTATTTAATCGACGCTTTATCTCAGAAACAGTTAAATTGTAACCATAATCAATATTAAATAACACCTCATTATCATCAACTATTGCTTCATCTGTTGTAACAATTTGAGCATTTTCAATCATACACATTTTAGAAGATGCATCAGTATGATTACTATCACCGGTACATGAAATCATATATTCACCAACATCGGTTTGATTTGCATTATGAATTATACCACCATTACATGTTGCAATTATTTGATTATTTCCATTATATTCTTTATTTAAACATGTTATTATTGCATCTACTTTATTAACAAGCAATATTCCATTTTGATATGTTGCAAAATAATTACTATCAATAGTTAATCCACTAGGTATAATCGTGTATTCACCAACATCCAAACTAGAATTTACTGTTACCAAATTTCCATTATTATTCTTTATAGTATACATCACATTACCACTAACTGCTGTTTCATTACCTACTGTACCAGTTACTATATAATTATAAATTGGTGCACTTGCCCCATAATTCATAGATTTATTTTCCGCAGTAATTGTAATTTCTTTTTTAGAAATTGTCCAACTTACATTACAATTATTATTAAACTTATATCCACTATTGGCAACACATGTTTGAATATAATTATTAGCATTTCTACCTCTAATATCTCCACTCATAGTACTTCCACTAGGACAAATTATTCCACTTTCCTGAACTACACCTGAATATATCTTTTCACTTGGGCTACTTGGACACACAATATTTTTCCTATTAACTATTACCGTATACATAACACCATTTTCATTAGCACCATAATTTTCTCCAGATTCTTGTTTTACTGTTATTGTTACTATTTTATTATCTTCTTGCAATGCTTTAGGAACTACTATTAAATTATTAACATCTATCATACAAGTTGCAACATCAATATCACTACTATCACATAATAATTTTCCATCACCATTTGTTGTAATTGTAACAACTCCATTTGTTCCATATTCTAATATATCACTTGTTTTACTTAAACTTATTACTGGTGTTGGTAGCGATGATTTTGGTAAAACAGTTATTGCTTTAACACATCCACTCATACCCTGTGCATATATACCATTTGATGGTGTTGTCGCTTGAACAAACCATTCACCTATATCTTTTCCAATTGCACTAGATATTTCTACATTACAAGAAGCATCCTTATAATATTTAACAGATGAAGGATTATTACCACTCATTGTCTTAATAATGGCATCATGATTTTTTCCATCAGCTTCAATACTCTGATGAATAACTTTTATTTGATCAACAATCTTTACAGAAGAAATATCACTATTAATTTGATCTTGTTCAATAGCACTCACTAAAGAGGATTCATAACTCTTAAAAAAATGATCACGATTATATAACCCAACATTTCCATTTAAATTATTTAATGAGTATCCTCCAGCATGCAAACTATTAACCATTATAGCAGAATTATTTCCTTCAAAGTCGTATTGCCAGCCTTCTACACCGCTTGAACCGACATAACCAAAACCATCATTACCATTATTTACTCCATATATATTTGTCGAATTAACCATATGTAAATACTTCCATCCACCAAAAATAAAATTATTTACTAATTTAATATTATTACTATCAATAATTCCGATATATTCTAATCTTGTTCGTACAATACCATTGTTAATACCTGATTGACCATTAGTCCAATAATTAACTATTTTTTCAGCATTTGCATTATACAAATCATTTCTTGATAATAAACTTAAATTTTGTAAATTATTCATTATTGTTCCATTACTGCAATTATTAAGCCAGAAAGCATTATCGAATACAGAAGAAACAACATTAGATATCATAAAATTACTACAATTATTAAATAATATGCCATAAGCTTGCCCTATCAAAGCAATATTTTTTACATAAACACCACTTGTACCATCACTTGCAATTACACGAGGATCATTCTTTTCATAATTAGTGTTTAATCCAGTTATACTGTCATATTCATTAATATAAATAAATGTTATTCCAGAAATACCAGAATTATCACCAGATAGCCTAATAGTTTGTGTACCGGGATGCGTAATAATAACCGTTCCGTAAACATTACCTTCATTTATTGTATGGTTTAAATCATCTATCTCCGATATCGCTTCTTTTCCAGCAATTCTTGTAGAAACACCAAAAACTCCACGCAACTCAACATTAGATGGCACAAAAATTGTCGACTCACCAAAATCATACAAACCAGATTTTAAATAGAGAACTCCTCCTCCTTCATTTGATAATACGTTTAAAATATTATTTAATTCACCAGCATTTATACTACTATCAACAATTCTTAATAATTTTCCTGTTGTTTTAGTTTGTGGATATACATTTATATTAGCAAATTTATTATTTATATTGCCTACCGTTACTATATCATTACTTGCAATCAATTCACGATATCCGTTATCATCATTATTATAATACGTTCCAGGAATTGTATTATTTTCCCCTCCATGAGATACACGACCATTTATTTTGACATTATTTAATTTTAAAATTCCTCTTAAAGTAACTTCACTAGAATTACATGTAGTTTCACCTATTCTTACTCTTCTTGTATTATTTTTATCAAAGCAAACTTCACTGCTTAAATTTTCAATAGCATAATGATCACCAGAAATTGACGAATTAGATATTAAATATCCCGTACCAAAATCAACCATCGTTAAAGGACCAACAGCATTATTAGATCCTGCCATCCAAATGCCATCATGATACCCACTATCAATTTTTATTCCATATTTACAGTCATCAATATTTAAATTATAAAATGAACCGCTTCCCATAATTCTTGTTTCTATATTTGGTATATATATTCCATAAAGAAAACCACTAATATTAACATTAATAAATTGTTGCTGTTCTGCATCCGTTATTACTAAGCCAATTCCATATTGTTTCATGTGATTTTTCAATAAATTTATTTGATTACTACTTAGTCTTTCATTTTCTTCACCAAAAGCTTTTAAATTAGCTTTTTCCCAATAGTCTGGTTTTAATGTTAAACCAGTAATAGTTCCAACATCCATCGAATTATGAACAACAACTCCACTATTTATAACTGTCCCTTTTACATTTTCTATCATTAACATCTCATGTGGTCTACCACCCTTATCAGGAACTAAATTAACATTAGGAGCAACATATGCAGTTCCAATACCACGATAACTATTAATCATCGTAATATTTTTAATAGTTTTTAGCATATTTCGATTACTCATGTCAAGTTGCTCAGAATATAGAAATGTCCATGGTTGCTCATAAGGATTATAAATATCTTGATTTTTATAATAAATTGTTAATCCTACAACACCTGCACTATCTTCTATTTTAAATAATCCTGATTGTTCCATATTATCTGTAATGCTAAATTTATCAACATCAACTATAATTATTGTTCCATAATTTAAAGGACCATCATATAAATCTGGATCTTGCCAGTCACCTCTTAATGTACATCCTTTTTTTACCTCAATAGGACTATTAATTACATACGTACCTGCATTTAACCATACTGTTCCACCACCATGATTATAACATGCATTTAATGCTCTCTGAATGGTACCTGCCATATCGGTTTCAGTATCACTCTGAGAAATAACATAATCCGCAATAATAGTTTCATCAGTATCATATACTGGTGTTATAAGAGAAGGATTTGGTTCTTGATAATCATTTTCTAATGAATAACTATTCTTTATCATTATTGTAATAAAAATAATAAAAATTATAACTATTAGAAATAAACAATATTTAAAAAAAGATTGTTTTTTCACGAAAATCACCTCTAATCCTTTTAACCCATTTATACTATCACTATTTTACATAAATTATTATATCATTACGACATAAATTATGCAAAATATTCTTTTAAATTTTACTTTAATATCTTTTAATAAAAAAAGAATAGTTCAAAACTATTCTATTGCACTTTACAAGTATAACCTTGTTTTTCAAGTTCTTTTATTGCTTCTTCAACATTTGTTTTTCTTGATAAGTCATCCCCTACCATCTTATCTAAATCAAAGTCAGCAGTAATCTCTAACACTTTATTATTTACACCTTGTTTACAATTAGTAAAGGCTTCACCTAATCCGCTAGCAGACATAGATGCTTTAACAGATGTACACATATCTTGTTTAGATACAGCATCAATTTGCTCATCATTATATTCGGATAAATCCATTGTATATTTAAGACCTAAATAATCAAGACTATCTTCCTTAAAATCTGCAATCATATCAACATTAACTGTTAATACTTTTTGTGTACAAATAAGTCTTTTTTCTTCTTTTTTCCCACATCCAGTTAAAACAAGTAAACAAGTTAACCCAATAACAAATAAATATTTTTTCACTTCTTCCTCCTCTATATAAGAATATCATATTTTAAAGAAAAAAAAGAATAGTTTTTTAACTATTCGTATTTTTTGTTAATTTAATAGTAGTTGTTCCTATCTTACCATCACGATTATAAGTAACTTTAACTGTATCACCTACATTATATTTATATAATAAATATTTTAGATAAGCAGAGTTTTTTACTTTAGAACCATTAAGTTCAACAATAACATCACCTTTTTTAAGATCAGATTTAGCAGCGCCATCACTTGTTTCAACAACAACGACACCTTCTGTAACATTCTCAGGCAAAGTAATTCTATTTTGCCATAAAGCATAACTATCTGTTACATTCATCATACTAATTCCTAAAAGAGGTCTTTCTATCTTTTCACCTTTTTCTAGAGATTCAATATGACTCATGGCATAGTCAATTGGTATTGCAAATCCCATACCTTCAATAGAACTTTCAACAAGTTTCATAGAAATTACCCCAATTACTTCTCCACTAGAATTAAATAATGGTCCACCAGAGTTACCAGGATTTACTGCCGCATTAGTTTGAATAACTTCCATAACCCAATCACTTGTTGTTCCACCAAATAAACTTGAACCGGTAGATTTAACGGATACTTCAACTAAACGATCAACACCGGAAATAATTCCATTAGTTACAGTATTACGATATTCATATCCAACAGGAGAACCTATTGCAAAAACAGTATCACCAAGGCTTACTTTTTTATCTTTAGAAACCATTGTTACGGCATTCATATAATTTTTTTTATCTACTTTAATAACCGCTAAATCAAGGTATTCATCACTTCCTAAGACATTTCCATATATTTCATCATCTTTAGTCGTTACGATACTCCATTTATTTCCACCTGATACTACATGATGATTAGTCATTATATAAGCATATTTATCATCCATTTTATAGATAAATCCTGATCCTGTACCTGATAATTTATCATTTTTATAGTTTCTAATTAAAACAACAGAATCATATACCTTTTCAACACTAGCAGCAAGACTTCCATTTTCCATAATAACGGTACTATTACAACTTTTACAAGTATTAACAACCTCAGTTTTTGTACCATCATGATTTTCAACCAAGGTAACACGATGCATTGAACTAAAATAATACATTGCAAGACCACCTAATACAAAAGCAAATAAAACAACTATTCCATAACTAATTTTATCTTTCATACACATCACCTCTCTAATTATATTCCATTAAACTCATCCAATTAACTGGAAATCCCATTCTATCTAAAACTTTTTCTATTTTTATAGTAGATAAGTTTAATTCCAAATTCTTTAAATTTCTTTCAATTTCTAAAGATAAATTTTTAAATTCTTCTTCTCTTAACATTGCTTTCATAATAATTATAAGTGCAAAAACATCACCCTTACCATAAATATATTCACCATTTGTAACAGGAATATTAAGTAATCGATGATACTTAGTATCTTCAATAATTCTTTGTGTTTTATTTTCAAAAACAATATCTTCATGAGCACAAATATTACGATAATTTGAAAGTAATACTAAATAATTACTAAGTGTATTACTATCTAAATTATAAATATCCGCTATTTTATCTTTATCATCATCTTTTAATATGGCATAAAATTCCCCAATAAGACCAAAAGATAACACTTTAACTAATACCCACAAAGGTATATAACCATAATTATTAACATAATGCATCGTTGCAGAGTGACTACTTGCATTAGATTTAACCTGTCGTTTTATCTTTTTAACAACATCAACAACTTGTCGATATTTATTAGGATTATTACTAAAATTTCGATAATTTAAATAATCTTTTTCACGATATCCATATTTTAAAGATAATTCATAACTCATAATAGATTTAATATTATTTTCAATAATTAAAATATTTTTAAATAAGATATTACGAAAACTTCTATCAAACAAAAAGATACTATACAACTCTTCAAATGTTGCACCTTTAATATATGTTTTATCAGTTTCACTTTTTATTAATAGATGTCTATATCCATTTAAAAAGAAATAATTTTCACGAAATAATACTTCTTTAGCATATTCTTTATTTTCAATAGTTAAACCCTTATTAATAAGAATATCTACCTGTTCATCAATCTTTTTAAATTCCTTATTTCTACCCATCCTTTTCACCCTACCATATAAGTATAACACACTTTTTTAATTTTAGTATGACATTTTTATGAAAATTTAGTATAATTTATATAAATGCATATATTTTTTTATTAGGAGGATGTTATGCCAAGTACAATAACTCATGCTTTTATAGGTCTTGATACCTTAAAAAAATTAAATGACAAACCAAGAAAAATAATTGAAAATAATCTTAATAATTATAAAGTATATTGTCAAAATATGGATGTATTATATTTTTATCATATCTATTTATTAAAAAGTAATAAAATAGAAAATTTAGGACACCTATTTCATACAGAAAACGTTCTTAATTATTTTAAAATGTTAATTAATGATAATAAAGAAAACAAAGATTTAGAATTATTTACCTTTATATCAGGATTAATTACCCATTATGTAGCTGATAGATGTGCTCATCCCTATGTGAATTATCACGCTAAAATAAATGGAACAACCAAAAGAAATGACCTTCATTTCGAAATAGAAACCTACTTAGATAATTATTATATTAATAAATTTGAAACACAAGATTATTATAAACATAATCACAGTAAATTAGTATTTAATTATACAGAAAAAGATATTATCAAAAAAGAATTAGATAAATTATTTTTGAAATTTTGGAATACTCCAAATATGGGAAAATACTACTATAGATCCCTAAAAGAAATGCAATTTACTTATAAATATATAAGATATGATAAATATGGTATTAAAAGATTCTTATATTCTATCCTAGATTTAAATCCTTTTAATATTAAAAGATGTAAAAATTTATCATATCACTTTAAATTAAATAAAGATAACTTATATCTTAATAAAGAACATCATAAATGGTATAATATTGAAAATAAAAAAATAACATCTAATAAATCATTTGAAGAATTATATGAAGATATAACAAAGAAATCCGCTAATATCATTAATAAATTATATGAATATATATTTGAAGATAAAGATATAAACCTTGATAAATTAATAGAAAACTATAATTATTCAACAGGCCTACCTATAGAAAAAAACTAGCTAACTAGTTTTTTTTCAAATCTTTTTCTATAAGTACATTTCTTACATAAATCACAAACTATTTTTCCATTTTGAAAACCATTTTTAATATCATTAAATAATTTACTATTAATAACATTATCTAAATCATCACAAAAAATATTACCAAGTTTTATATTAGCGGAACTATCTAGGCAACATGGTACGATATCACCATTAGATAAAATAGCAATATGGCTCCTAGTCCCAAGACACGTTCCAATATTCCCCTCGTAACTACCATCATTTGGCCAAACAAATTCCATATTTTTATCCACATAAATGTTATTATTTATTTTAATATTTTTATCTATTTTTATTTTATTAACAATATCTGTTGATAAATTATAATGACTTTTAATTTTTTCAACAATTATTGGGGATATTTTATTTAATACCCATATTCTATAAATAATGGTAGTATTACAAGATAATCTATCACATGATTTAAATACTTCATCAAAATAATTAGAAATATTATTCTCTGAATGCAAAGATACATTTATTTGTTTAATTTTTCTATTTAATAAAATATCAACTTTTTTATCTAATAAGGTACCATTAGTAGTAATAGATACATTAATATTATTATCATTACAAATTTTTAATATTTCATCTAATCTACTATGTAATAAAGGTTCTCCTTTAACATGTAAATAGATATTATCTGTATATTTTTTTATTTTTTTGATAACAATATTAAATTCATCTACACTCATTTCTTTTTTTATACGGTTATCTAAAGAACAAAAAGAACAATTTAAATTACAATAATTAGTTATTTCAATATATATTTTAGAAAATAATTTACTCACTTTTCATCTCCAACCAAATATCTCTAAGTTCCATAGCTCTTTCAAAATCAAGTTCTTTAGCAGCTTTACGCATTTCTTCCTCAATTTTATTAATATTATCCATTCTTTCTTTCTTAGATATTTTCTTTGGTTTGTCATTTTTAGAATCGTCAATATTACTAATTAAATCTCTAATTTCTTTAATAATTGTTTTAGGAACAATACCATGTTCTTTATTATACGCTTCTTGAATACTTCTTCTTCTTTTAGTCTCATCAATAGCCACTTTCATACTATCGGTTATTTTATCAGCATACATAATAACATGACCACTAGCATTTCTTGCACATCTTCCTATTGTTTGAATAAGACTTCTTTCACTTCTTAAAAAACCTTCCTTATCAGCATCCAAAATGGCAATTAAACTAACTTCTGGAATATCTATTCCTTCACGAAGAAGGTTAATACCAACTACAACGTCATATGTTCCAAGTCTTAAATCACGAATAATTCTTAGTCTTTCTAAAGTTTTAATCTCTGTATGCAAGTATGCTACTTTAATATCTAACTCTTTTAAATAATTAGTAAGTTCTTCAGCCATATGAATAGTTAAAGTCGTAATTAAAACTCTTTCATTTTTCTTCATACGCTCTTTTATTTCACCCACTAAATCATCTATTTGAGATAATGTAGGTCTAACTTCAATCGTAGGATCCAATAGTCCTGTTGGTCTTATGATTTGAGGGATAACTTTATTATGAACAAGTTCCATTTCATAATCTCCTGGTGTTGCTGATACATAAATGACTTGATTTAATTTACTTTCAAATTCATTAAACTTTAAAGGACGGTTATCAAGCGCACTAGGAAGACGGAATCCAAAATCAACAAGGTTTTGCTTTCTCATTCTATCTCCATTATACATGCCTCTAACTTGTGGTATTGTTACATGACTTTCATCAACAACCAGTAAAAAATCTTTAGGAAAGAAATCAATTAAACAAGTAGGAGCTTCTCCTTCTTTTTTACCAGAAAGATGTCTTGAGTAATTTTCAACACCTCTACAAAAACCTGTTTCCGAAAGCATTTCAAGATCATAATTAGTCCTCTGCTCAATCCTTTCAGCTTCCAATGGTTTATTATTATCCTTAAAAAATTGTATTCTATCCTTTAGTTCTATTTTGATATTTTCAAGAGCCTTTTCAAGTTTATCTTCACTTGTTACAAAGTGACTAGCCGGAAAGATACTAACAGATTTTTTATTATTTAAAACAACTCCAGTTAAAATATCTATCTCACTAATTTTATCTATTTCATCACCAAAAAATTCTATTCTAATTCCTTTAGCATGTTCATTTGTTGGAATAACATCAACTATATCCCCTTTAACTCTAAAAGTACCCCTTTTAAAATCTATGTCATTTCTTTCATACAACATATCAACAAGTTTCTGCAAGACCATATTTCTTTCTACGTTATCGCCAACACTAACCGTAAGCATATGATTTTTATAGTCTTCAACATCTCCAATACCATAAATACAAGATACTGATGCTACAACAATAACATCATTATGTGAAAGTAACATACTTGTAGCGTAATGACGAAGTTCATCTATTTCATCATTAATAGATGCATCTTTTTCAATATATGTATCACTTGAAGGAACGTAAGCTTCTGGTTGATAATAATCATAATATGATACAAAGTA
>CAMVAF010000026.1 GCA_947165365.1 uncultured Clostridia bacterium
CTTTTTAAAAAATAAAAAGACTATTAACAAATATTTATTTGTCAACAGTCTGAAACTATTAAGATTTTCTTAATAGTTTTTTGATAATTCAATAATCAAATTTATATCGTCATCATTTGCCATGATATTTTTATGTATTTGATGACAATTATTACATTTGTAAATTATTTTATAAGTATCTCGATATTTTTCAATACCAATTGGTTTTAATAAACCTTGACAAGTATTTTGTCGATCTCCAGGAAGAATATCAACATGTAATGAGTATAAGCAGTAAGGACAGTGATCTCTGGCAGTATAATTTAATTTCGAAACATTTTTACCACAGTTTAAACATATAAAATTTTCATCAATCATATTAAATTTTTTCATAATATACCTCTTAATATATTTTTATAATAAAATATAAAATAATAATTGTCAAGTAATGTAATTTGTTATATAAACTGTATCTTTTTATAAAAAATAATGTGTAATAAAACCTATTATGTTAATAATTCATCTGATGCTGTTTTAATGGATTTGACAAATACAAGCATTAAAGTATCAGGTGGAGGATTAGGTAAAAATAGTTCATCAAGATGTAAATAAAACAAAATTTGTAATAATTAGTAAGAGGTTTATTAACCTCTTTTGTTGTATATAAAACAATATGTTTCTAGAAATAGTTACTTTTTGGAAAATTAATGATATAATATAGGAGATTACGGAGTGTTTATGAATAGAAAAAAAGATTTAGTTAAAAATACATTGATAATATCTATTGGTAAATTTAGTACCAAAATAGTAAGTTTTTTGTTACTTCCTTTGTATACTGCAATACTTTTACCAGCTGAAAAAGGACAAGTTGATTTACTTAATAGAATATCACTATTTTTAATACCATTAATTACTCTTCAAATGGATGAAGCTTTATTTAGATTTTTAATAGATACTAAAAAAGATAGTGAAAAACAAAATATCTTTAGTCAATTAACTATTTTTGCTATTATTAGTAGTTGTATATGGAGTATTTTAATATTTGTTTTTGGTAATATTTTACATTATCAATATACTAATTGGTTAATTTTTTATTGTCTTGCTAGTTTCTTATTCACTATTGTTAATGGTTTTTTAAGAGGTGAGGGAAACTTTAAGATGTATTCCATTTTATCTTTTATTAATAGTTTTATTAACATCTCTTTAAATGTTATCTTTTTAGCAGTATTAAAAACTGGACTTGAAGGAATGTTTTTATCTTATATTATTGCCTCTATTTCAACAGGAATATATGGATTAATATATTTAAAAGCCTTTAAATTAATTAGTTTGAAATTAGATAAAATAAAGATGAAAGAGATGATTAGATATTCTCTTCCTTTAGTACCAAGTAGTATTTCTTGGAGTATTATAACTTTAACAGATAGTTTAATGATAACAACTAATTTAGGAAGTAGTATGAATGGGATTTATTCAACAAGTAGTACTTTTCCGACAATTATGAATACTTGTTTTGGTTTTTTTAATACTTCATGGCGTGAATCAGCATCACGTGCAGTGAATAGCAAAGATAAAAATGATTTTTATTCTTCTGTTTATTTATCCGTTAGAAGATTTTTAATGGGCATATCATTATTAATTATCTCTATTTTACCATTTGTATTTCATATATTAGTAAATCAAAAGTATAATGAATCATATATTTATATTCCTTTAATGGTGGTGTCTGTTTATATGAGTTCATTAGCATCATTTTCAAGTGGAATATTTTCAGCATATAAAGACACCAAAATTTTAGCACCAACAACTTTTGTGGCTGCTATGATTAATTTAATTTTTAATTTTATCTTTATCAATAAATTAGGATTATTTGCACCTATTTTAGGAACTTTAACAAGTTATATTGTTATTAATATTTATCGAAATTATAAATTAAGAAAATATATTGTTTTACCGTATGATAAGTATTTACCAATAAATATTATTCTTTTGTTATTTACAAGTATGATATATTATAGTGATAGTATTTATTTATATATTTTAGGTTTTTTAGTATCAATTAGTTATGCTTATTATATTAATAAACCTTTAGTTAAAAGTTTTTTAAATACTATAAAAAAGAAGTTTAAAGGGAAGTGATATCATGGAGAAGGGTTTAAGTAATAAAGAAGTTTTAGAAAGAATTAATGATGGTAGAGTAAATAATATTATAACGGGAAAAACAAAAAGTATTAAAGAGATTATTTTTACCAATATTTTCACATATTTTAATATCTTAAATATTTTACTTGCAGCTGCAATAATTGTTAGTGGTATTTTATTTAAACATTTTTTTGATTCTTTTAAGAATTGCCTATTTTTGGGTGTTGTTTTGGCTAATACTGTTATTAGTATTGTTCAAGAAATTCTAGCTAAAAAGACTATTGATAATTTATCAGTTTTATCTTCTGTAAAACCAAAAGTTATAAGAGATGGTGAGGAAACTATTATTGATAAAGAACAAATTGTTTTGGATGATATTATTCTTTATGAAATTGGTTCACAGGTAATTGTTGATGCTTTAATAATTAGTGGTAGTGTTGAAGTAAATGAATCTTTTATAACAGGTGAATCAAAGACTATTTCCAAGAAGAAAGGTGATATGTTAACATCAGGTAGTTTTATTGTTAGTGGTAGTTGTACATCGCGAGTTATTCATGTTGGTAATGATAATTATATTAACACTATCTCTAAAGAAGCTAAACAAATTGAAAATAATAAATCAATAATTTTTAATTCTTTTGAAAAACTTGTGCGAATTTTGTCATTTGTTATTTTACCACTTGGTGTTTTGTTATTTTTAAATCAATACATGTATTTAAATATTCCCTTATATGAATCAATTGTAGGAACAGTGGCAGCTTTAATTGGAATGATTCCTGAAGGACTCGTGCTACTTACAAGTTCAGTTATGGCTGTATCAGTTGTTAAATTATCTCGAGAAAAAGTTTTGGTTCAACAATTGTATTGTATTGAAACACTTGCAAGAGTTAATGTTGTTTGTCTTGATAAAACCGGGACGATAACAACTGGTAATATGAAAGTAGCTGATGTTATTAATAAAGGGTTAACTAAGGATGAGTTGGAAAATCTTTTAGGTAAGGTAGTAACTGCATTTCCAGATAATAGTCCAACCTTTGAAGCAATAAGAAGTAAATATAAAAAGAATTATAATGTTACAGTTGGAGATATCATTCCCTTTTCATCAGAAAGAAAGTATTCTGGTGCAGTGATTGATGGTGTTGCCTATTATATTGGTGCTCCAGAGTTTATATTAAAAGATAAATTTAATGATCAAGATATTATTGATAAACAAAAAGATTATCGTGTTTTAGTTTTAGTTCATGCGGAAAAACTTGAAAAAAATATTGTTAATCCTCAAATAGATGGATATATTTTAATTGAAGATGAAATTAGGCGTGAAGCTAAAGATACTTTAAATTATTTTAAAGAACAAGGTGTTAAAGTAAAAATAATATCTGGAGATAATTTTCAAACAGTTTTAAATATTGCGCAAAAAGTAGGTCTTAAAAATTTAAAAGGTATTGATACAACTAATTTAGATAATACTAATTTAAATGAAATTGTTAAAGAATATGATATCTTTGGAAGAGTAAAACCAGAAATGAAAAGAGAATTAGTTAGAGCTTTAAAGAAAAATGGTGATACTGTTTGTATGACTGGTGATGGTGTTAATGACGTATTAGCGCTTAGAGAATCTGATTGTTCTGTTGCTATGGCAAGTGGATCAGATGCTGCTAAAGCTGTTAGTCAACTAGTACTTTTGGACTCTAACTTTGCAAGTATGCCTAAAATTGTTGCTGAAGGAAGACGT
Source organism: uncultured Clostridia bacterium (assembly GCA_947165365.1). Classification (GTDB taxonomy): domain Bacteria; phylum Bacillota_I; class Bacilli_A; order RF39; family UBA660; genus RUG12783. The sequence goes on from CAMVAF010000026.1 coordinate 3,854, forward strand.
AATATTAACAATATTGAAAGAAGTGCTTCGCTTTTACTTGTTAAAACCATTTATACTTTCCTTCTTATTTTAACAAGTTTATTCTTTAGATCACCATACTTTTTTGTTCCAATACAACTTACCTTAATTACAGGAACAACTATTGGAATACCATCGTTTATTCTTGCTTTAGAACCTAATAAATCACTTGTTGATGGAAATAACTTTTTATTAAAAATATTTAAGAAAAGTATACCAGCAAGTTTTACAGTGTTTTTTAATATTATTATCATTTTGTTATTTAAGCAGTTTTTTGAAGCAACTCCATCAATTATTAATGCTTTAGCTGTACTTACAACAGGGGCTACTGGTTTTATTCATTTATATTATGTATCAAGACCATTTAATTATTTACGTGGAACATTATTTTATTTTCTTGTTATAACGTTTATCTATGGAGGATTATTTCAACATGAATTTTTCAGTATGCAGGAATTTACTGGTCAAATAGGATTAATTTATTTCTTATTAATAATCTTTTCATTATTTTCATATCATACATTAACAAAAGTTACTGATTATATTTTTTCCTTATCAAAAAAACGAATATAAGCTATAAATTTTCTATTATTTTGATAAAATAGTATTATTTTAGTAAAAATAAATAATTTAATTGTTGTAATTCTTCTTTTTCTTTGATATAATACTACTTGGAAAAAGGGAGGTGCTTTATGGCAAAAGCTCTAAATAGACAAAGAAAAACTCTTGTTTGTACAGAATGTAATGAAGAAAATTATCGTGTAGAAAAGAATGTAAAAAATACTACAGATAGATTAGAACTTTCAAAGTATTGTTCAAGATGTCAAAAACATACTGTTCATAAAGAAAAAAAATAGAAAAGTAGAGGGTTATTAAATGATTAATGTAAACGAATTTAAAACTGGTATGACCATTCAATATGAAGGTAATATTTATATGGTTCTTGAGTTTCAACATGTAAAACCAGGAAAAGGTGCTGCTATTGTTAAAGCAAAACTTAGAAATTTAAGAACTGGTTCAATTGCTGAATATACCTTTAATGCTGGAACTAAAGTTGAAGCTGCTAGAATTGAAAAGAAAGCTATGCAATTTTTATATTCTATGAATGATACTTATTATTTTATGAATATGGCTGATTATGAACAAATTGAACTTGATAAAAAGTTAATTGGTGATGATGCTCTTTTGTTAAAAGAAAATTTGGAAGTTGATATCATGTTCTATGAAGGAGAAATGTTAGGAATGACATTACCTGATAAAATTGCTTTGAAAGTTGTTCATACAGAACCTGCTGTTAAAGGAAATACAACAAGTAGTGCCATGAAAGATGCAACTCTTGAGACTGGTAAAGTAATTAAAGTACCTTTATTTATTGAAGAAAATGAAGAAATATTAGTTAGTAGTAAAGATGGAAAATATGTATCTCGTGCATAATTTTCTTTTTTTTTTCATATAATTACCTGGTGATATAATGGAAATTATTATAAATGGTGGATATCTTGGAAATAGTAGTGATACTCTTGATGCTTTATTGCTTACTAAAAATATCAAAAAATTCGCTGGGGTGCTTATTGATGTTAGAAAAACTTTAGATAACATTTTGGTATTATCAGAATACAATGATTTAAAAAATAATACTTTATCAAATAAAATAATTTCACAATCTAGGTATGATGATATAAGGAAAGTAAAATATCCATCTCATATTTTTAAATATTTTATTCCTAAGTTAGAAGAATTTTTAGATAGATATCAATGTCAAAAAAAAATATTTATAAGAATGCATGATGTTAATAAATTATATTTAGATTTGTTATATGATATGTTAAAAAGATATCAGTATAATTACTATTATATAGGGGATAATAATCTTATGAAGAATCACAAATTATGTAATATTGGAACAATTTGTAATAATTATGTATTTCTTGATAGCGTAAATAATGATATAAATGTAGAGGAAGATATCTATGTTATAACTAAAAATATTCATCAAATTAATAAAAATTAAACTTTATTTGACAATTTTTTTTATTAAATTGTTATATGATTGTTTTGGTGATAGAAATGAGAAAATACTATATTTTTAATATTAAAGAAAGCATTATGAAACTATATCAGAATAATCCTGTTAGTTTATATAAAATATTAGAAAATATTTATTATATGAAAGATGAAGATATTGAGTATGGATATAATTTATTTATTCAAATAGCTAATATGTTTGATGCGAAATATTTAAATAATAGTATATATATTAAATTGCATAAAGACATAACATATTCCAAAATAAATAATGAACATATTATTAATGATTTATATCATGATGAAATAAGTATTTTGAAAATTAAATCTTCTAGAATGATTTTAGAATCAAATAAGAGTTATTCTTTATTTTTTAAAATTATTAATGATTTAAATGAAAATTACTTTGTGTGTGATTTTAAAGAGAAAGATTTTTTCTTTATTAATGATTTACATGCTGTTATGAAAATATAATATTAAATAATATAGAGTAAACTTTAAGTAATTTAGTTTACTTTTTTTTCTAATAAAAGTATAATATTCTTGGTGATGTTATGTTTGAAAATAAGAAAATATTAATTTTAGGAATGGCTAGAAGTGGAGTAGCAGCAGCTAGAATACTACTTCAAAGAGGAAATGATGTTACAATTAATGATTTAAAAGAAAATCATGATCAAAAAATAATAAAGGAATTAGAGGATAATGGATGTAATATCATTTTAGGAAGTCATCCCGATGATTTATTAGATAAAAGTTTTGATTATTTAATAAAAAATCCTGGAATAAGTGATAATCATAAGTATGTTAAATTAGCAAGAAAATTAGAAATACCAGTAATTAATGAAGTGGAACTAGCGTATCATTTATTGCCAAAGGATATTACTTTAATTGGTATTACTGGTACTAATGGTAAAACTACAACAACAACTATTACATATCAAATTCTAAAAGAAGAATATGGTGATAGAGTTCATTTAACTGGGAATATTGGTTATCCATTATGTGATTTAATTGGTAAATTAAAAAAAGATGATATTGTTGTTATGGAAGTATCTGTTCAGCAAAGTATTAATATAGAAAAATTTCATCCTCATATTGCTTTAATAACTAATTATAGTCCAGCTCATATTGATTTTTTAGGAAGTTATGATAATTATAAGAAAATGAAAGCAAAAATGTTTTATAATCAAGAAAAAGATGATATAGCAATACTTAATTTAAATAACTCTGATGTTATTAATGAAATGAAAAATATTAAAAGTAATAAAAGATATTTTTCGAGTACCCAAAAGGCTGATTGTTATTTAAAAGATAATGTTATTTATTATGGCGATGAGAAAATAATTAATACGGATATTATTAAAATACCTGGTATTCATAATATAGAAAATATTATGGGTGCTATAACTATTGCTAAAATTTTGAATGTATCCAATAAATCTATTTATAATGTTATTAATAATTTTTTTGGTGTAGAACATCGTCTTGAATATGTTGATACTGTATGTTGTGCAAGATTTTATAATGATACAGAAGCTACAAATATTAAATGTACTCAGATTGCTTTATCATCATTTGATAAACCTACTATTATTATTTTAGGTGGTTTAGAGCGAGGGCAAGATTTTAATGATTTAAAAAATTATATGAAAAATGTCAAAGCTATCATAGGTATTGGTGAATGTCGTGAAAGAGTAAGAGATTTTGGAGAAAAATTAAAGATTGACACATATATTTATGAACATTTAAAAGATGGTTTTAATAAAATTAAGGAAATTGTTAAAGAGAATGATATTGTTTTATTAAGTCCTGCTAGTGCATCATGGGATCAATATAAAGAGTGTGAAGTGCGTGGAGCGGAATTTAAAGAATTAGTAAGGGAATTTAAAAATGAAATTAATGAAAAATAGAGTGTACAAACACTTTAAAGGAGATTATTATTTGGTTTTGGATATTGTGATTAATAGTGAAACAATGGAAGAAATGGTTTTATACCAAGCATTATATGGTGATGGGAAAAAATATGTTAGACCACTTAAGATGTTTTTATCTATGGTAGATCATAATAAATACCCTGATATTAGACAAAAATATCGCTTTGAATTACAAGAAATAGAAAGCAAAAATAAATAATTAGATATGGTTTATGATTAAAAAAAATATATATCATAATAGGAAAAGGAGAAAGAAAATGAAAATTAAAAATATTGTAGGAAGAGAAATATTGGATTCACGAGGAAATCCAACTGTTGAAGTAGATGTAATACTTGAAAATGGAATTATAGGTAGAGCTGCTGTACCAAGTGGGGCTTCGACTGGTTCAAGAGAAGCTGTGGAACTAAGAGATGGTGGAACTCGTTATATGGGAAAAGGTGTTTTAAAAGCTGTTAATAATGTAAATACTGTTTTAAGAGAAAATATTGTGGGTATGGAAGTGGAAAATCAAGAGGAAATTGATAAAAAAATGATTATGCTTGATGGAACTAAGAATAAAGGAAAATTAGGCGCTAATGCTATTTTAGGTGTTAGTATGGCTGTACTTAAAGCAGCAGCTCTTAATGCAAATAAACCTCTTTATGAATATATTGGTGATGGTAAATTGATGCCAAGACCAATGATGAATATTATTAATGGTGGGGCTCATGCTGATAATTCATTAGATTTTCAAGAATACATGATTGTTCCAGTAGCAAAAACTTTTAAGGAAGTTATGAGAATAGCAAGTGAGGTATTTCATACACTAAAAAATATTTTGAAACAAAAGGGTTTAGCCACAAGTGTTGGAGATGAAGGTGGTTTTGCTCCAAATTTGTCAAGTAACGAAGAGGGATTTAAATATATTATGGAAGCGATAACTAAAGCAGGATATATCCCTGGAAAAGATGTTTGTATAGCTATTGATGTTGCTGCTTCAGAATTTTTTAAAGATGGTAAATATGTTTTAATAGGAGAAAACAGAAGTTTAACAACTGATGAATTAATTGAATATTATCAAGACTTGGTAAACAAATATCCAATAATATCTATTGAAGATCCTGTAGATGAAAATGATTGGGAAGGATTTACTAAAATAACAAAAATTTTAGGTGATAAAATTCAACTTGTTGGTGATGATTTGTTTGTGACAAATAAAGAATGCTTACAAAAAGGAATTGATTTACATGCTGGTAACGCTATTTTACTTAAGGTAAATCAAATTGGAACAATAACTGAAACATTAGAAACTATTAAATTAGCAAGGGATAATAATTATAATACAATAATTTCTCATCGTTCAGGGGAAACTGAAGATACAACAATAGCTCATCTTGCTGTTGGATTAAACTTAGGTCAAATAAAGACTGGTTCTATATCAAGAACTGATAGAATATGTAAATACAACGAATTATTAAGAATTGAAGAAGAATTATCCAATGAATAATTTTGATAGAATTATTGAAAATATTTGCTCTGAATTAAAAATTAATTTAACATTTACATCTGATAATTGGGTTAAGGTATTAGAAAAAGATAATAAAGTACGTTATATTAATGGTTATAAATTTGATCTTAATAATCATGGTGTAGGTAATATTATTGATGATAAGGGATTATTTTATGATATTTGTAAAATAAAAAAAATACCGATTATTGATCATTATGTAATTTTTAAAAATTATGATAAAGAAAAAGTTATGGAATATTTTCATAAAAATAATGATTTGCTAATTGTAAAAGGAAATCTTGGTACATGTGGTAAAGAAGTATTTCGCGTAACAAATAAAATGAATCTATTTAAGATTATTGATAATTTGTTTTTAAATCAATATTCAATATCACTTTGTCCATACTATAATATTAAAAATGAATATCGTACTATTTACTTAAATAAAGAATTAAGATTTATTTATGGTAAAGAACGTCCTTTTGTTATTGGAGATGGAATTCATGATATCAATGAACTTGCTATTCAGTATAATGATTATTATCGTGATAACAAAATAGATAGTAATTATCTTCCTCAAAAAGGAGAGAAGGTTATACTTAACTTTCAATTTAATTTATCACGTGGAGCTAAAATGTTTATTGACATTGATGATGATTTGAAAAAAAGAATTATTTCTTTATCAAAAGATGTTATTGATAAGTTAGATTTGAATTTTGTTAGTGTTGACATTATTCATACTACTGATGATAAATTACTGGTAATGGAAACAAATAGTGGTGTTATGATGGACAACTTTATTAGATTTAATAATGATAAAATAAGTGATATCTATAATTTATATTGTGATGCCATCAAATTAATGTTTAAATAGAAGAATAATCAAATGAAATGATTATTCTTTTGTTTTTATTATATAGAAAATAAAATGGACAAATCATGAATTATAAGTTATACTATAATAGTAGGGTGAAATGATAATGAAAAGAAATAAATTATTAGCATTACTTATTTTTTTGTTATTAATAATAATATTAATAAATAATAAAAAGGATAATAATCAGTTTGTTAATTTAAATAATGATGATAAAAATTTATCAGATGTAAAATCATTACCACAATTAATAAAACCTTTTTATAATACTAATCATTTTATAGTAGCGGATTATATTATTACACCAACAGATAATGATATGACAAATGAAATTCAAAGTGCATTAAATGATTGTGCATTAAATGGTGGAGGAACAGTATGGTTAGAGCGCGGTATATATAAAGTTAGTAGTCCAATAATTGTACCAAAGTTGTGTACTTTGATTGGAGATTGGCAAGATCCTGATAATTATCAAGGAGAACTTGATTATGGAACTAAAATAGTCGTTGATGTTAATAATTTTAATATCGATTCAGATGATGTTGAATTAACAGGTTTGTTTAAAATGAAAGCAAGCTCTGGTGTTGAGGGTATAACAATATATTATCAAAATCAAACATTAGATAATATTGTACCACAACCATGGAGTTTTTACTGTACAGCATGGCCAGAAGATTATACACGTCCAATAGAACCAGATCCAAGTAGTTTATTTACCATTAAAAATGTTACTATTATAAATGGTTATATTGGTATAGGAAGAAGTACCAAAGAGATAATAGGTCATGGTATGGTGATGATAGAAAATGTAAAAGGAATTATATTAAAAAAAGGTGTACAAGGTCATAATTCTGGAGAAGTATTTACAATTACTGGATTAACCCTACATCCAAAATATTGGGCAAACGCCAATACGAATGCTTTTAATGACAGTAAAGAAAATTATTCTGAAAGTCAAATATCCACCAAAATAAAGGAAGAAAAAATAAAAGGTAAAGGATTAATTTTTACAGATGCTGAATTATCAGAATTTGTTAATATCTCTATTTCAGGATATGATACTGGTATATATATTCCTAATATTAATAATGTAACTAATAGATCGGTAGGTAGCGGGTTCTTTTACAATTTAAATATATCAGATTGTAAATATGGAATATATGTAGATAGTGGAATAAAGAATGGTAATACAATGATTTCAACACTTATTGGTTATACCATAACGAATTCCTCGATTGAAGGAAGTGAATATTCGATATATACATTAAGTGAAACTGTATATGGAAAAAGTGGAACAATAAAATTAAATGATGTTACATTAAATGGAAAAGTTGGTGGAAGTGGTGGTTTGATATATTATAGTGATATAAATAATAGTTATATTGATGTTCCTAAAACTAATAATACTGGGGTAATAATTAGTAATTCTGGTAAGTTTTCCAATTTAAATATTTATAAAAAAATGAAAAATAATGGTGAAAATTTTGCTTATTTAGAAGCAGGAACCAGTGTTGACATTATTAATGATACTCTAGTGGCTATTTCATCAAAAGGTGGAGGTGTTGTTTATTTAAAACCAGGGGCTTATTATATTACTAAAACTATTAATATTCCTTCAAATGTTGAGTTGCGTGGTTCATTATCATCACCTTCCTATATTGCTGGTGAAGATAGATTAGATAGTAATGTCATAGAAGATGGAAAACCAATAGGAACAGTTTTGATAATTAAATCAAGAGTTAATGCTATTAAAATATCAGGTGATAATATAGGTATATATGGAATTTACTTTATTTATGAAGATAATGCTAAATCATTTAGAGAGAGTATTTCTGGTTATAGTGAGTATCCATATACTATTGAAGTACAAGATTCAAACAATGTTTATATAAAGAATGTAACTATTAATAGTGCAACAAATGGAATATTTTTGAATAATTCTAATGATTTTAATATTCAAAATGTTATGACTGCTATTCTATATAATTCTTTTAAAATAAATAATAGTCATAATGGATTAATTTTAAATTGTCTAGAGAATGGGTGGTTAAATTATTTAAATAGATTGTATGATGGAAAAAATGAATATTCATTTAATATGGCATCTGTAAAAACTTTAAAACATATAATATTAAATAATGCCAAAAATATTGAAGTACAAAATTGTTTTGCATATGGATCTAATACATTTTTATCAGCTGATAATTCTGAAATTTATGCAGTAAATGTAGGATTTGATGGAAGTAATGAAACACAAAATATCTTTTTTAATGTAAATCGAACAGATGGTATAATTGTAAATGCTTTTAGATCAGGAGGACAATTAATTCAACATAATGGTGGATCATTTGGAATTTATAATAATTCAAATATGATTACATATATTGGTGTTACTGAAAACGATTATTTAGGAGATATTTTTAAAATATCTAAAAAATATATTAAACCAGTATTAAATGTAGATGATAACTTTGTTATCTTTGACAAAATATCTACAAAAAAAATTGATTATCAATATGATGGTGATGGAAATTTAAGTTGCAACACTACAAATAATGAATTATTACAATGTAGTATTGATTTAAATAATAAACAAATTGTGATAACCCCACATGGAAATACTGAAACTCCTGTCACAATAAATATTTTAGCATCAAAAGGTGAAAAATATTTACAAAATATATCATCCATTACTGTTTTAGTCGATACAAATTTATTATCAAAGGGAGATTTAAATGATGATAAAAAAGTAAATACTATGGATTACATATTGATTCGTAAACACATTTTAGGCATAAGTATTTTATCAATAGACAAACAAAGTATTGCTGATGCTAATAATGATGATAGAATAAGTACCTTAGATTATATAACTATTAGAAAACATATTATGAGAGGATCACAAGATTTGTTACCAGGTAAAGAAATACCGTGTGAGAAATACTTTCGGGCATCATCTTCAAAATGTTATGATGCTACAGCGCCAGTGATAAATGAATGGGAAAATACAGCTTTAAAGGATACAACTATTACAGCGTCTTTTACTACTACAACGATATGTAATTTAGGAACAGATAATGGTGAAGGTTTAGAAACAATAGAGTACTATTCAGATTGTACTGGCACTAAAACCGCTAAAATCAATAATAATTGTGCAACTATTACTCTTCCAAAATGTTCCAATGGTGTATTATATTATCAAATTAAAGATAAGCATAATTATTCGAAACAGAATCAAGTTGATAATATTGGTTTATATACAATTTTTGGTCAAGTATATAATAAATTATTGTATCGTGGTCAGGGAATATCAAATAATCAAAACAATTTAAAATATTGGGTTAATAGATGTTTTAATGTATCAAACTGTGTGAAAGAAATTACTTTGGTTGCAAATAATAATAATGATTTAAGTAATGAGGATTTTGTTAAATATTTATATGAAAGTATTCTTGGTCGTGAACAAGATAGTGGTGTATCTGGATGGATTAATCAATTAGAAAATGGAATGACTCGTGAAGAAGTTATTAATCAATTTATTGAAAGTGCCGAAACTAAGAATATATATGTTTCATGGGGATATAAGTAATCTTCCCATCATTTAATGAAATCTCATAAGTAGGGAATTTTTTCCATTTTAGTTAAAATAAAAACTTCAATCGAAGTTTTTATTTTTTCTTAATTTCATCAATATATCTTTTTAATTGTTTAGAATTATTACCAAGTATTATTTTTAATTGATTGTCAATTTCAACTATTCCTTTGGCACCTAATTTTTGAATTTCGTTTTTATCAACTTTTGTTATATCACGAAGTGTTACAATAAATCTTGATAAATTAACTCTTGTATCAACAATATTATCCATTCCCCCTAGATAATCAACTAATTTATTCACTTCTAAATGAGCATCTTTTCTCATTGATTTAAGAATAGCTATCAAAATAATTAATAAAACTACACCGATAATAATATATTTGTAATCCATTTATTCACCTCATATATTAATTATATTAAAAAAATTATATATAATCAATACTTTTATTTTAAAACTTTTTTTAAAGATTTTAAAGCATTACTTTCTATTCGGGAAACTTGGGCTTGACTGATACCTAATTCTTCGGATATTTCAAGTTGTGTTTTTCCAATAATATAGCGATCATTTAAAATGTTTTTTTCTCTTAAAGATAATTTTTTTAATGCTTCATGAAACGCTATTTTATCTTCAATATCTTTACTGGTTTTTTTATCTTCAATTTGTTCATAAAGATATATAGTATCACCACCATCATTGTAAATAGGACTATACATACTAATAGGATCATATGTACTTTCCATTGCTTCGATAACACTTATTTCACTAACACCAAGGTTATCAGCGATTTCTTTTGTTGTAACTTCACGATTATTTTTACTAGTTAGAAATTCTTTCATTTTAATTGCTTTATAAGATAAATCTTTAAGAGAGCGTGATACTCTAAGTAAATTATTATCTCTTAAATACCTTCTTATTTCACCTTCAATCATCGGAATAGCATATGTTGATAATTTAAGATTATATGATAAATCAAAGTTTTCAATTGCTTTAATTAAACCAATAACACCTATTTGAAATAAATCATCTAAATTATCACATCTATTAGAATATTTTTTTATTACAGATAGAATTAATTTTAAATTACCATTAATTAATTTTTCTTTTGCTATACTATCATGATTATTTTGATACACTTTAAATAATTCATCTGTTTCTTCTTTCGTTAAAACAATAAGATTTTTGGTATTAACACCTGATATTTCAACTTTGTTTTTGGCCATATTCACCTCGATATTATCATGTTTTATTAATTACTTTTTATTCAAAATAGTTTTAATTTATCAAAATCTTTATAAATTAATTTATTTAATGGACTTTTATTGATAAATTTAGTACAATAACATTGGTGAAGTTTTATGAATATTACTAGTTTGGATAATAAAAAAATAAAAAAATATTATAGTTTAAAAAATAGTAAAGGAAGAAGGAAAGAAGGATTATTCCTGATAGAGGGAATGCATTTGTGTGAAGAAGCTTATAAAGTAGGAATACTTGTTGATATCTTGATAGAAGATAATACTGTTTTATCTTTTAAATATGATAGGGAAATAACATATGTAACAGGTAATATTTTAAATAAGTTATCTTCTCTTAAAAATTATAGTAATGTAATTGGTGTTTGTAAAATAATTGAAAAAAATGAAATTAAAGGTAATAAGTTATTATTACTTGATGATATATCTGATCCTGGTAATATTGGAACAATTATTAGAAGTAGTAAAGCATTTGATATAGATACTATTGTTTTATCTAATAATAGTGTTGATATTTATAATGATAAAGTATTACGCAGTACTGAAGGAATGATTTTTCATATGAATATTGTTTATGCTAATTTATATGACACTGTTTTAAAGTTAAAAGAAAATAATTATTTGATTTTGGGAACTGATGTTAAAGGTGGTGTTGATGTAAGAGATGTTAAAACAAATAAATATGCTCTTATTATGGGTAATGAAGGACATGGTGTTAGTAAAGAATTATTAAAGTTAACTGATAAAAATCTATATATTAAGATGAATCCTTCTTGTGAAAGTTTAAATGTAGCTGTAGCAACTAGTATTTTATTATATGAATTAAGAGGTAATCATGAATAAAATTATTTTGGGAAAGTATGTTAATACTCATGGTATCAAAGGTGAAATAAGAATCAAATCAAATTTTAAATATAAAGATAAGGTATTTAAAATTGGTAATAGTATTATTATTGATAACAAAGAATATATTATTAATTCATATAGAAAACATAAAGATTATGATATGGTAACTTTAAAGGATATTGATGATATCAATAAAATACCTTTTATAAAAAATGTATTGGTATATATTGATCGTGATAAATATTTAAAGGATAATGATTATTTAGATAGTGACTTGATTGGTTTTATGGTTTATAATAGTGTAATTAGAAAAGAAGTTCTTGATATAGCTTATTTAAATAATAATAAAAAATTGTTGAAAGTTATTGATGGTTATATTCCTTTTGAACTTATTGAAAAAATTGATTTTAATAAAAAAACAATTAAAGTTATGGAGGTTGTTGGTTTATGAAAATAGATATTTTATCACTTTTTCCTGAAATGTTTGATGGTGTATTTTCTGAATCTATTATTAAAAGAGCTAGAGAAAAAGGGTTAGTAGAAATAAATATTCATAATTTTCGTGATTACACAAAGGATCCACATGGGAATGTTGATGACACTCCTTATGGTGGTGGAAGTGGCATGGTACTTATGTGTCAACCAATATTTGATTGTGTTAATTCTCTTAAAACCACTGATAGTACTGTTATTATGATGACTCCACAAGGTATTTCATATAAACAAGGTATGGCTTATGATTTATCCAAAAAGAAACATTTAATTATTATTTGTGGTCATTATGAAGGATTTGATGAAAGAATACTTTCACTTTGTGATATGGAAATAAGTATTGGAGATTATATTTTAACGGGTGGGGAGATTCCTGCAATGGTTTTGGTTGATAGTATCACAAGACTATTGGATGGAGTTATTAAAAATGAGAGCAGTGAAAACGAATCATTTAATAATAATTTGTTAGACTATCCTGTTTATACAAAACCACGAATATATGAAGGAATGGAAGTTCCAGAAGTATTATTATCAGGAGATCATAAGAAAATTATGGAATATCGTTATAATGAACAAGTAAAAAAAACAATGAAAAATAGACCAGATTTACAAGAGGTGAAACATGATGAATAGATATCATTTGATTTTAGAAAATAATTATGTTAATTATTGTGATATTATATATCATGATGCATACACAGTGAAAAATAAAAAAGATACACTTGGTAAAATTAATTTTTATAGTAATGATTTGACATATAAAGTTATTAAAAGAAAGACTGATCATAGTTTTAAAAAATTATTAGAATTAATAATGAGAATAGATGAAGATGATAATCCTAGTGATGGATATATGATTTGTCTTAATGAAATTGATAAATTTCGTCATGAATTAATTAATCGTTATGAAAAATATTTAAAAAAAGAGCAACTTAATTTTTTAAAAAAGAAAATTGATTTGATTGAAAAAGACGTTCAAAATAAATTACTTTTGGAAAGAGTTAATTTAATGCAAGGAGAATTTATCGAAGAAAATAAAGTATCGCATCATAGATAGTTGATTTTTCTTTTAATTTATGTTATCTTATTAGGAGTGAGGTTTTTATGAAAATATTATTTTTAATTATATCTATATTATTGATAATTATTGTTTTATTACAAAGTGGTAAAGCAGAATCTGCTGGTGGTATTATTAGTGGTGGAAGCATTGATTTGTTTAATAAAAGAAAAGAAAGAGGTAGTGAATTATTTATTAGTAGATTAACACTCTTTCTTGGTATATTATTCTTTGCCCTATCAATATTTATGGATGTTATTTAGAAAACAGAAATGTTTTCTTTTTTTCTTTTACTTGAAAAAAAATTATGTTAATGTTATACTTTATTTATTAGGAGAATACGATGAAGAAAATATTAATGTTTTTTATTCTTTTTGTAAGTTTTAATGTATACGCTGAAGGAGAGGCTACAATTAATAATATTAAGGTAAATGGTCGTGATGCAACTTGTACCGGTTATGATTGTACTATTGAAATTGAATCGGATAAGGCAAATGTTACTTATAGTAAGATTGATAGTGAAGCAACAGTTGATAGAGAAAGTGGTTTTTCCATTGATTTAACATCACCAACAACACTTATTAAAATAGTTGTTAAAAATGATAAGGGCGATGAAGTAATAGAAAATACTTATAATATAACAATAAATAAACATGAAAAAAGTGGAGATTACACTTTAAGTAGTTTAAAAGTAAATGATGAAGATATTAAATTGTTGGAAGAAGTATTTGTTTATAATTATACTTCTAAATATGATGATGAAAAAATAGAAGTTTCTGCGAAAACAAATGATAGTAGAGCTAAAATAATCACTGATTTAGTATTTGATTTTCCATTAGATAGAAGTAGTATTGCCTTAGATTTTGATGTTAAAGCGGAAAATGAGAAAGTAAAAACATATCGAATTGTTGTAAATCGTGGTATTAAACCAAATACTTATTTAAAATCATTAAAAATTGATAAAATTAAATTGGATTTTGATAAGGAAAAGTTAATTTATAATGAAACAGTGGAATACAGTGTTAACGAGTTGATGGTAGAGGCAATTGCAGAAAAAGATGATGCTAAAGTAGAAATTGACAAACCAGAAACTCTTGAAGTAGGGGAAAATGTTATTAAAGTTAAAGTAACAAATGATAAAGCAGAAAGTATTTATGAAATAAAAGTTATTCGAGAACCAAATTTAGATAAATCTTTAGCTAATCTTAAAACTTTAGAAATAGAAGAATATTCTAAATTAAATTTTAAACCAAATGTTATTGATTATACTTTAAAATTTCGTGAAATACCAAAAAGTTTAAATATTAAAGCAGAAGCAATTGATTCTAATGCTAAAGTAGAAATTATTAATAATGATGATTTAATTGATAAAGATAAAATTATTATAAAAGTAACTTTACCTGTTGATGAAGCAATAATTGTAAGAGAATATACTTTAAATATTGTTGAAAGTAAAAGTATAACTAGTGATAAAATGGGAGTTATTATAAGTATTATTATAGAGGTAATTGCAATTATAATTTTATTAATTCTAGAAATTAAAGATAAAAAGAAAAAGAAAAAAGCTAAAATATTGAAGATAAAAAATTTAATTAAAAAGAAAAATGATAAAAAAACAGTAAAGAAAGAGCCAGAAGAAGAGATTGAAATAATATAAAAAGGAGGAGTTATGTTAAAGAAAATGGACAAACCATTATTAATAATAAGTGTTTTATTATTAATAATAGGTTTAGTAATGATATTTTCAGCTAGTAATGTTACTAGTTTTATGAAATATAAAGTAACACCATACCATTTCTTTAATCGACAACTCTTTTTTTTAGGTGTAAGTTTATTTATTAGTATTATTATGTTGAGATTTAATACTAAAACATATGGGTTTATTAGTTGGGTTATTACCTTAGTATTAATGGGATTATTGGTAATTGTCTTATTTTATGGAAAACTGGTTAATCAAGCAAGAAGTTGGCTAAATATTTTGGGAATTCAATTTCAACCTAGTGAATTTGTTAAGA
Source organism: uncultured Clostridia bacterium (assembly GCA_947165365.1). Lineage (GTDB taxonomy): Bacteria > Bacillota_I > Bacilli_A > RF39 > UBA660 > RUG12783. The sequence goes on from CAMVAF010000026.1 coordinate 19,454, forward strand.
TAGCTAGTATTGTTTGGATGTCACATTATATAAGTATTAAAAAGAATAATGGATTTAAATCATATTTATTATTATTTGGAGTAATATTAGTTAATGCTGTTTTGATTCTTTTACAACCGGATCTTGGAACAACCATTATTTATTTAGCAATAATATTTATGATGTTTTTATCTTGTCCTATTAGTAGTAAAATAAAAAAAAGAATTTTGTTATTTGGTGGTATTGGTATTATTGTGGTTATTCTTTTATTAATGAATAATGGTATTCAAGTTTTTTTTGAAAGACAATTACAACGTTTTGATTTTACAAAACCATGTAGTGAAGAAAAGTTTTATACCACAGGTACTCAAGTATGTAATGGCTACATTGCTTTTAATAATGGTGGTTTAACTGGTCTAGGACTTGGTAATAGTACGCAAAAATATTTGTATTTACCAGAAGCTTATACTGATTTTATTTTTGCAATTATTACTGAAGAATTAGGTTTTGTTGGGTCGGGATTAATCTTGGTGATGATTTTTATTGTGTTATGGAGAATATTTTTAATTGCTAAAAAAAGCGATGATCAAATGGGAAGATTAATGTGTTATGGAACCTTTTGGTATATTCTTTTACATACTTTAATTAATTTAGGTGGTGTTATGGGACTTATGCCACTTACTGGGGTACCACTTCCTTTTATGTCATATGGTGGATCGTTTTTAATATGCTTGGTTGTTTCTTTAACTATTTGTCAAAAAGTTTGTATTGAAAGTAAAGAAAAATAAAAAAATTATATTGTAGTTATAAATTTAAAATGATATAATATCTATAAGAAATTTAGTTTCTTTGGAGGAAGGTGAAATTATGAATAAGAATTTAATTAATTTAACACCAGAAAAAATATTATATAAGGAATTTAAAATTGATACGAGGGGATATCGTCTTAAAGAAGTTGATCAATTTCTTGATGAGATAATTGCAGATTATCAAGCTTTTGATCGAATTATTAAAGATTTACAAAGAGAAAAAGATGAACAAACTGAGACAATTTTAAATTTAAAACAAGAAATTAGGGATTTAAAAACAACTCTTGAAATATCAAAAGGTATGCAAAGAGAAGAAGGTAATTTTAATAATTTAGATATTTTAAAAAGACTATCTAGTCTTGAAAAAACAGTATACGGAAAAGATGAGTAAAATACTTTGACAAACGCTGCATAATTATGTAGAGGAAAGTCCATGCTCACAAAAGCTGCGATGCTTTTAGTGTTTGTGCTAGGGGAAAAAATAACCCTAGGTAGCTTTATGCTAACGGCTATGAAATAACCTAAGTCGTAAGATATTGGTTAGAGTAATTGTAAAAGTGCTATAGTGATGAAGAATCTGGAAACGGAGGAAGTGGAACATAGTAAACCCCACAAGTGAGAAACCCAAATT
>CAMVAF010000027.1 GCA_947165365.1 uncultured Clostridia bacterium
ATTGGTCTTACTTTTGGACGTGTTTTAAGAAGTATTTTAAGACAAGACCCAAATATCATACTAATTGGAGAAATAAGAGATACCGAAACTGCTCAAATTGCTGTACGTGCTTCCATCACTGGTCACCTAGTTTTTTCCACAATTCACACTAATAACTCTCTTACAACAATTGAAAGATTACTTGATATGAATGTTGAAAGATATCTTTTATCAAGTGCCTTAACCGGTATTGTTTCTCAAAAATTAGCAAGAAGATTGTGCCCACACTGTAAAAAATTACGTGAAACCACACTTTACGAAAAAGAATTATTTAAAAAAACATTAGGAAAAGACATTAAGGAAATATATGATGTTGGCGATAAATGTGATCAATGCCGTAATGGCTACTCTGGAAGAATAGCTATCCAAGAAGTATTATTAATAGATGAACATTTAAGAGATGCGATAAGTAACGAAGAAATATCCAAAGAACAGCTTCGTGAACTAGTATATACCAAAGATGTAACTACCCTTCTACAAGATGGATTAGAAAAAGTAGTTGAAGGAATAACCTCTTTTGAAGAAATATACAAACTAATTGAAATAGATGATGCTTTAGATGAAATATATAATAATGATTTTGAAAACACTTCAGATACCGAAACACTTGAAGAAGAAACAAAAGAACCATTATCTGAAACTGAAGTATTAGATTTAGGAGCTATCCAAAATAATGGATAACTCCTTTTAATTTATTAATCCACCATAAATATGAGGAACCTTTCCTTGAATTAATTTAATCGCTATTGGAACATTATTAGAAACCTTAATCAACTCACTACTAAGAGGTAATATAACCATTAATTCCATTTTTATTTCTAAAGATACCGTTAATAATGAATTATTAATACCATATTCTTTAATATCAGATATTACTTCACTGTTAACATTTCCTATCATCTTTAAATTAATTGGTATTTTAGGTCCAACATTATTTAATAAACTATTTCCTAAAAAAACACCACTAGGAACAAAAAAACATTCCTCACCAATATTAAATTTTCTTTTAATATTACCATATTTCCCATCTTCTATATCTCTTAAATTATTTTCACATTCATCACTAATTCTATTGCTAATAAGATTAATAATACGATTATCTAGTGTAATAGTTATCAAATCATCACTACCTTTACTAATAATAAAAAGTTTTTCTATATCAATATCATTAAACGTCTCATTTGTAACACTTCTATTAATTATTATAGTAGCAATCCTTTTAATCTCACCAATACTATAATCCATGATAAGTGGTGAAACTTTTTTACTAACAAAATATATTAAAACAAAAACTATTAATATAATAGCAACAATTAATAATAAGAATTTATTGTTTTTTTTCATACTTAATTATATGAAAAAAACTTGATTAAATATCCCTAAAATAGTATAATCTTAATTATAAGGATAGGTGAAAAAAATGACTCAAGATCAACTTCAAGCTCAAATTAGCCAAATAACAAATGAATTAGAAGATACCAATAGGCAAATTGCTAAAAAAGAACAAGAATGTGCTGATGAATATAAAAAAATTGAAGAAAGTATTCCTATTACACCTTCAGGAACAACAGTACCAAAAGGAAGTGGTTATAGTTATACCATAAAAAAACCATCAGGTGAAACAATAAAACCCCAAAATAGCTATGAAGATGGAACAATTCTTGAATATAATGGTGTAACATATACTTATAGAGATGATTATGGTGCCTTTGTAAATCAGGGAGAACCTTTATGTACAACGGAAAATATCTCTCAATACTTAATTCCCAAAACTATGTTAGAAGAACTAAACGCTAACGTAATAACTGAATTTCAACCTAATGTTAAAAATGAAGATAAAGAGATAAAAGAAAAAAATTATTTTTCAACACCATATATACCAAATGATAAAAATCCACGTTTAAAGACATCAAAAAATAATGAATTACCTATTTCCAGAATCTACAATATTGACCATGATATAAATAAAATTTATTTTGAATTCAATCAATTTTGGGCTGGAAACAGACAGCCAACGCCTAATGGTCCTCAAACAGAAGCTGCACAAGGATGTTTTCCATTTTCATTGATTAATGGTTGTCCATATGAGACAAAAGAAAGTTATAATAGTCAGGAAACATGTGATGCTATTAATGATACCGTATCAAATGTTTTAAATGTATTTTATAGGAAAAATAATGGTATACAAGTAACCAGTTCCAACAAATATGAATACATAGCATCAGAATCAGGTATAGCCACCGCTCATGATGGATCAATAACAACAACAGATGGATTAAAAAATATTGACAAAACAAAATCATATATTGTACACACAGATAGTACCAAATATGAAAACTATGGAAAAATAGCTAGTTCTGGAACACACTTTGTTATGATGGTACCATCAGGTATTGAAGGCAAATGTTATATAATTGATTCAAACAATTCGTCAGTTAAAATAAACAATAAATTTACGCCATTCATGTCATATGATGAAGCAATTCCAAGTATTGTTAGTGGAAAAAATCATATAGTTGATATTGCTATTCCAATAAATTATAAGAGAAATACATTATCGTCTATATCATCATCAAATGAAGGAGTTTAAAATTATGAGAATATATTTAAAATATGAAGAATTATTAGAAAATGCTCAAAAACTACTAAGTATTACCGAAGAATATAATGAAATAATATTAAGTATAAAAAAATCTTGTGAAAATATTGATAAAATATGGATTAGTGATAACAAAAATTTAGTGTTAGACGAATTAATAAATCTCTATTCCGACCTAAATATTAATAAAAATTATTACAAACTATTCTCAGAGATAATAAAATCAGCCAATGAAAATTTCCTAATGTTAGAACAAGATGCAAGCAAATATATGACAATTGAAAATATCAAAGAGGTGTTTTAATGGAAAAAATATATATTGATACAAATAAATTGCAAGAAGAAATAATAAACTTAAAAAATGAAAAAGAAAAATTATCTAATTTAAAAATAGAAATTAAAAATAATTATGATCGACTAAAAAATGTCAATATGGAAGGAAAATTCATCTCCGAAATTAACAATAATTATGATTATGGTTTGGAAACAACTGAAAATTTAATTGAAAGATTAGATACACAAATACAAAAATTAGAATACGCTTTCAATCAATATATAGCAACAATAAAAGAAATAGAAACAAAAGTTGGTGATAAAAATGTATAATAAAAAAACTATCAATCAATCACTCGAAAATATATATAATACTATAAAAGTAAATTCTTATAATATAACACAAATAACAGAAGATATAAACTATCCATCATCAAATATCAAAAATGCTAATTTTGAAGGATTAACAAAAGAGTTTTTTATATCATCAATATCACAAATCACATCTGATATTAATAAATTAAAAGATTACTCTAATGCCATTATTACCAAAGAGAATCATATAAATAATGATTTTAAAGCTAAATTAGCAGAGTTACAGGAATTAATTGATCATCAAAATCAGTTAGTTGACAAATTAAAATCATTACAAAGACAATTAGAACAATTAATTGCCGAAAAAAACAGATTATTAGCATTAAGGAGGATGGAAGAACAATGAGTAATATTTTAGTAATAGATACTAATTCAATAGAAAATATTAAGACTAATATTAATAAGATGGAATTATTTGTAGATAATATAGATAATAAGTTATCTCAATGTAACTCCGTAAGAGATTTAAGAATTGAAGATGACAATATAGCAACATTAAAAAAAGAGATTACCAAAAATATTGATAATTTAAAAAATATATCCGATAATCTTACAATATTTACAAATAATGCAATTGAAATAAATGATAATATATCAAAATCACTTATTAATTTAAGAAATTCTTATAAAAAAATAAATACAAAATAGTATTTATTTTTTTTATTTAAATCCAAATAATGCAAGAATTCTCAAAATAATATCATTGGATATTCTATCATTAACAGGCGGAATATTCATAATAAATTCAACTCCAGCCTCCTTAGATAAAGCATTAACTTCGTCATTTTTTAACAAACTCATATTCAACATTAATTTATTTTTTGAATTTTCTCTAAAAGCAAATTTATTTTCCATCATAAGTTTATTTAATCTTATAACAGAAGGTTCAACAAGATAAACAACGTCATCAAACATATCGAAATTACCATAATAATCATTTAAATCAACTAAAATTAAATTAGCATTAAAGCAACTTCCAATAACATTTCTAAGAGAATCAGTTGTTGCTGATATCATATCATTATCACTAAAATATTTAAAATCTTGTTTATTAACTTCAATAGCATTAACCCTCAATTTTAATTTTTCTCTAGCAGCTTTCATTAATAAATAAATTAGAGTTGTACTTCCTGCATGAAGAGTTATATTTTTAAAACCTAAAACAAAAGATTTTGACTGAGATGGATAATTATTATAAAAACCCGTTTGATTATTTTGAACAGGATTACTCATAGAATCATTTTGTTCATTTTTAATTTCAGATGAGTTAGATACATTTCCATTAGTTACGTAATCCTGATTATAAAAACTAGCTCTTTCATGATAATCACTACCTATTATATATTCATTATTAGAATTATTAACAATATTATCATTACTTATAGGAGGAGTAATAATAGGTTCAAAAGTATTATTAAATGTATTACTACTATTATTTAGATTATTAAAATTTTGATTAGGTATATTCATATTTTGAGAGACAAAACTATTATCATTTGGAAAAATCTTTGGTTCATTAAAATTATTAGGTACGACAGCATTACCAATATTAGGAACAACATTCATCGAAGAATCAAAATTAGGATAATTTTGAAAATTATTATTCATATTACTTTGTAAACTAAAATTATTAACATCATTATTTTCCAAATGATCTTTTTGGTAATTATCATTATAAATTACCGGATTAGTTAATGTATCACCATTAAAACCATACATTAAATTTGCATTATTTCCAGAAATAATTTGATCATTGGCCTTTATACTATTATCTACATAATAATCAGGTATATTTTGATTTGTAATACCTACAACATTTTCATATGTATTTGGTGTATTTATAAATCTAACAATATCACCAATCTTTGTACTAAAATTATATATTTTTAAACTTATTAGCAAATTTAAAAATTCTTGTGGTGGCTCCAATTCTGTTGGTAACAAAATAATCAAACGATCAGAACCAATCGCTGAAACAAGCTTCTCTAAAACATCTTTTGAAGAAAAATTAATAATACTCGTTGCATCAAGGATTAACTTACTATAAAAATAATTTTTTATTTTACTTATTAAATCATCAACATTAAATAAACCATTAAAATCTTTAATAGCATCAATGTTAGCATTATCAATTATTTCTTTTTGTTTATTTGTAACAATTACGTTCATATCACACCTCAATATTTATATTATTTAACTATTAATCGCGTATCCCCAATTATTTTCTCGACACGAAACATTATATATTGTCTTTGATTCAGAGTTAATACTAAACAAATTACCATTAGAAGGAACTTTACCAATTAGAGGTAATTCCATAGTAATACCTAAAGTAACACGGTAAACTGATCCTTTTTTATTATCAGTACATCTATATGTTATTGGTCCATGATATCCATATTTACTACGAACAACGCTTTCCATTTGATCTTTAGAAATATGTGTACAATTATCTAAATTTGCATCACATGTTTCAATTTGCGTGATAATATAATTACCAGCACGATAAATTGAAGCATAATTCATTATAAAACCAATAAAAGCAACAAATAAAAAGATAATGGGAATAATTAAATACATTAACATTCCTCCACCTAATGCTTCCCTCATTTATACCTCCATTATTCAATATAGAATAATTTGGTTATCCAATAATAACCACGGGATAACCAAATTTTTATCTAATTTCCTCCAACAGTACCTGAACCACTACCAGATTGTTGTCTATTATTGAATGCATTTTCCAAATCACTACCTGACTCATTCCAAGTATTTTCAATACGAGTTCTAATTGATGGATAAAGTGCCAAAAAAATTGCACCAATAATAGCAACTGCAACAATAGTAATTAAAGTCATATTTAATTCTCCACTAGCTTCTTTCATAATTTTTAATCTCCTTTCCCTACTATAATAATTTTATCATATTTTTTTATTCCATACAATACTTATGTTTTTTTTAACATAAAATTGACACTTATGATCCCGAAAGCATCAACATCATCATGGCAACTAAAATAACTACCATAGTTCCTCCGCCTGTTGCCACAAGCATGATAAGGGTTTTATTTTCCATTTTCTTAAGTCTTCCCTGATACATCTTTTCACGTGATTTATTTTGAAGAGAAGAAACACTTTTAGAAAATGTTAGTAATTGCTCTTGTTTATTTTCTTGAGCACCAATACTTAATCTATAAAGTAATCTCATCATCCTCATTGAATCTCTAACAGGAAATTCTTTAGCAAAATCCATATAGGGATTAATAGATGAATCACCAGAATCAATTTTTTCAATCATTCTTCTTAACCCGCTTTTAAAAACTTCAGGTGCTGTATTAATACTTTTAGAAATAGCAACTGGAATTGTATAATGCTGAGCTAAAATTTCAATACTTTTTAAATAATATGGTAATAATTGATCAATATGTTGCAAGTTTTTTTTATGATAACTTTTTAAATTCATATAATCGCTTTTAAATACAAGACCTACAATTAAAGCACCAATTACTAGATTAATAACAGTAAAATTAAATATTAAGAATATTACAACAATGATTAAGACAATACCAGCATTTTTTATTCTTTTATTAAAAAGTGCATTAATATCGACATCTCCACCATACTTAGCCATAGCAAAAAATTCGTAATCTTTTTCTTTTAGCATACTCATGAGTTTACCATTACTATCAAATAACTCATCAGTATCTACCATTTTAGTTTGCAAAACAACAAATAATACTATAGCTGAAATTATTATAAGTTCCATTACTCAGCACCTACATTCTCGTTATAATATTTTTCTCCAGAAAGAAGAAAATAACTATTTAATAAAACAATAAAATGCAATGCAATTTGAACAAACAAATTGGTGTTAACCATATCAATATACCGTTCTCTACCAATAACCAATTGAACAAACATTATCATTAAATAAAGTAATAAACCAAATTGTATAAATTGTTTATGAAAACCTTGTCTATCAATTCTATCATGATAAACACCTTCAACAAGCTCATCTATATCAATCAACATATTATCAAGAGTTTTAGTAGTATCTCTTGCACCTTCTCTTGTAACTTGTAAAAATAATTGATGCATGTTTCTAACCATATAATAGTCATATTTACTATTCATATATTCAATAGATTCACCAACATCCCCATTATGATATGCTAAATCTATCATTATTTGAACATCAGTTTTTACAGGATCATCTAAAATACCAGAGTCTACTACTCCTTCCATTGCTTTAACAAATGACTGCGTAACAGAAAACTCCATTATTGTATTTGTAACATAAACTTGAATTTGTTCAAAAATAAATTCACTATATATCCTTTTACATCTTAAATATGCAAGATATGGAATAATAGAAACAACTAAAACAACATAAATTAGAGAAATAATCGCATTATAGAAATACATAAATGATATTACAAATGCTAAAACTGAAAAAATAATAACCTGCATGGTATATTGCTTAGCACTATATTCTAACCCCATTTCTTTACACTTTTCCCTAATAACTTTAAATGAATATGGAGCATACTTATCATAAGCATATTCTACATTATTAACAAGAAATTTATAAACAGATTCACCATTACTTTGGCGATATAAAACAACAAATAAAACAATTGCTAAAATAATGACAAACTCCATAATTTCACCTCCTATAATATTTCTTCATCATCATCATTTATGGGAACAATAGTATTATTTCCCAATGATTGATAAAATCCACTATAAAAATCATCATTTTCATTATTATTACCATTACTTTGATTTACATTATTAGTATTTAATGTGCTTGTCTGATAATTGTCCAAATTTAATATATTAACTGTGGGATTATTATCATTTAAATTCTGTTTATTATCATTAGATTCAACAACATTTGAATCATCAACACTAACTGTATTACTAACATCATTCATTGGTTCTATAATATTCTCACTGTTATTTAAAGTATCATTTAATCCATCATCATTCACTTGATTGTAATCTTTATTAGAAATATCAACACCTTGTGCTTCTAAATAATCAATTAGATATTCACTTGGAGGATTCATTATCTCAGTACCATCAATATTTTTACGATAGATTGTATGTGCTTCAGGGATATTATCATGAGTTACATGAAATTCAGTAACTTCGCAGACTTCTCTCATAAAATTTCCCGTTTTTTTATCATATCTAGCTCGTACATGAACACCAAGCTGAACATAACGATAAATGGTAGACATAAACTGATTAACATCAATATTAGACTCCAATAAACTATATAAACGATATGGAATACTTTCAGCTTTATCAGCATGAATTGTTGATAAAATATTATGTCCTGATGAAATTGAATTACGAACAGCAGTAACAGCTTCAGCAGAACGTACTTCGGATAGTAAAATCCATTTTGGATTCTGTCTCATACAAGTAACTAAAACATCAGAATAAGATGCAATATTATTTGTCTTCATTGCAACAATATCCCTTTTAGGAAATATTTTATCTAAATGAAGTTCAAGCGTATCTTCAATTGTAACAATTTTTTCATTTTCAGCGGTATGACTAGCTAAATACTTTACAAGTTCTGTTTTACCACTACCAGTTTCACCACTAACAATAATATTACAATGCCCTCTAACAGCATCAATTAAAAAATTATGAATGCCGAGAGTAATATATTTATCAGCAATTATTTTGTCTTTTTTTAATCTAATTTTTGCAGGTGTCTTACGAAAAACAACAGCAATTCCATTTCTCGCAATAGAATCATGAACGAAATTCATACGAAGTTCTGATGACTCACTATCCAAAAAAGGAGATGCCATATTAAAAGTTTTACCCATAATATTAGCACATTGAAAAGCAATTTTTTCAATTAATTCATTGTTAATACCAGGATTTTCAACACGATAAACACCTTTATCTAATGATTTTAACCACACTTGACCATTATTACTATAAGAAATATCGGTAATATTATCATCATCCAAATATTCCTTTAAAGGTCCAAAATCAATATTAGAAAATAAATTATCATTTATTTCTGTATTAGTAACATTAGCATTATTTCCACTAATATCATAAGCATTTATACCAGGATTCATAACCCACAACTCCTTTTTATATTTTTTATATTATTTGATTATTAATTTGATCTATACTCTTCGATATAAGTCTTAATTTGATCACTTGTTATTTCTGTAAGAATTTTATTAGTATCATCATTAACATCAACAGTATATGAAACATTTGTTGGAACTAAAATTATCTCAGCACCACTTATATATTCAGCTGTTCTAAGTAATTCATGCATCTCTTCAGGAACCGCAAATATTATTTGATTTGGAGTTCTTTCTTCAGAAGTATTTTCAAAAACATGATTTCCAGCACTATCTTTAACCGCTAATACTTTTAAATTTTGGGCAAGTTTACCAAATAATATTCTATCATCTTTAATACCTTTAAAATAAACATCAACATAGTTTCCAGGATATATAGAATTACCATATGTTGTTAATACATTAACACGATAATTATATGCAATCATATCAACGCCATTTTCATCCTTTGGAATATCAATCAAGAATGAATCAGCAAGTTCTTCACGTCTTTTAAGTGTTTCTTTAAAAAACATACTACCGGCAGGAATAGTACAGTTAATATCTGTATATTTCCCAACAATTTGTGTATTAGGATTTGTTAATACATCCCCTACTAAAGCAGATTGTTGAATATCAACGTACGCTATCATATCATTCGTTATTTCTGTTCTAGGTCCAATAGTAACTCTAGCATAAGGAACCTTTATAGGTTCAATAGCACTATTTACCCTATAATTATAAAATGCATATAAAACAATAACAATCAAAACAGCCCCTAATATCGTTACAACATTTTTATTTGCTAATAATTTCTTCATATTTTATTCTCCTTTTTATTTATTTTAAAGCAGCTCCACTACCTTCAAATAGTCGCATATTATGCACTAAAATTCCTTCTTCACCAACATAGAAATTGTGATTATCCTCTATTTCAAGATTATACACTGTTTGATGAATTGGTTCAGAACTAATTTTCTTAATTTTATGATACTCACCATTAGAATATCTTACTACATCACCAATTTTTAAATTCTCTGCAGCAACATATTGATATATGCCATCTTTCTTTGTATAAACACGATGATGTCCTGTTAATTGAAGAGTCATATTATCAGTTTCTATCGTAAATAAATCTTCGTCTAAATCTTCTAAAACAAATAATCTAACAACTTTTTTATATTCATTTATTTTCTTTTCTTCATTATAAGTTAATACATAATCACCACTTTGTATATCATTAATCTCCTTATACCCTCCTTTTACCATTATCTTAGTACCAGCAAGGAAACATCCTCCAGATGAACTTGAAGGTTTTGGTGTTGATGGTTTACTTGATCCTGATGAACTTGAACTACCTGATGAAGATGGTTTACTTGGTGTATATGACCATGGAGTATTTTCTGGTTTAGGCGTAGGTTTTGGTGTTGGCGATGGTGTTGGTGTAGGCCAAACATGAGGAAAAGATTCTAAAACAGCATCAATTTGATTAGTAATATAATAATCACCACCAACAGCTTCATAGTTATTTTCCGCTTTTGCTTGTACCAAAACACTAACCTTAGGTGGATACTCAATAACATCCTGAATTACAATTTTATAATCATTATTTTCTTTGACGCTCTGAGAAAATCTTCTAAGTAGACTCTCTGCAAAAACCCTTTTATCAATTTTATATTCATTTTTTACCAATTCACAATTTTTACCATTTTTAGTTGGACATTTTCCTTTAGTTGGATCAACGATTTCATATTCTTTACTACTTTCAAAAACCCATTTATTATTTACTTTTTGCTTTGAAGAACAAATACAAAAACCGCTCCTATAACGAGCTATATCTTTAGCATCATTCATTGCTGCTTCAACAGTATTAGTCATAGCCGTATAATCTTGTTGGTTAGTTACAGCAATATTTCCAAAGATATTTACTAAAAAAATGCCAAAAATGCTAATAAATATTAAGCCAACTCCCCACATTGCTTCTTTCAAGTACACCACCTCTACTCTAAAAAATTATATCATATAAACTTAGACTTTGTATACACTTTTTTATTTTTTTCTAAAAAAAAATAGTTTGTAAACTATTTTTTTACCATAATTTTCTTTTTTTCCATATACTCCATTATTTTTGATTGATATATATTGGATAATAAACTAATCATCTCAATATATTTAAATAATGCCTCTTTAGAATTACCATCACGAACCATAAAAATAATATCAACTAAAAACTCACGTGCAATTCTTTTGCATAATTCATAAGAGTCCTCATCATCCAAAATACATTTTGCAATTACTGGTCCGATTATATCATAAAGAAACAATAATATATCATATTTTTTTTCTTTTTCTAAGTAATTTTTTCTATAATCATGTAATAATTTTACACAATCATAACTATCACTTAATTCTAATTTTTTTAAAATTGCAGTAACAACATGCCATCTATGATTTAAATCATAATAATCTTTATAATCATCGTATTCATAATAACGACATTTTGACTCATTCAAATTATAATATTGCTTTCTCTCAGTACAATAACAATAATCCTTTGAACTGTATGGATTCCACTTATTTGTATTCATATGAACACAAGATCCACAACATCCATCATACGTATTCATCTAAAACCTCCTAAAAAAACATTAAATATGATATCACTAATAAAATATAATATCAAGATTTTTTTCTTAATAATTTATAAAATTCCATTACAATTAATACTGTTAAACCTATATTAAACAAGATAAACATATGCTGATATGGAACAGGTTCCGTTTTTAAAAATGCGCTTAAAAATGGCACTTCCATTACTAAAACTTGTAAAAGAATTGATAAAATCACAGTAAATACAATAAAAGGATTATTTTTTAAAGGTATCATAAAACTAGAATTATTTTCACTTCTACAATTAAACACATGAATATTTTGAATAAATACCATTAAAGCCATAATATATCCTCGTGCAAGATTTACCGGCATATTAACTTTTTTAATTAAAAAATACCAAACTATAAAAACCAATATTCCAATATAAACACCACTAATAATTACTTCACTAAACAATTTTTTATTAAAAATATTTTCATTTCTACTAATTGGTGGCTTTTTCATATTATCGTCTTCCTTTTCATATGATAAGGCCAAATCCTGAAACCCGTCAGTTACCAAATTTAACCAAAGAAGCTGAATAGCAACTAATGGCATAGGCAAATCAAATATAATTGACAATAAAAAGAATAATACTTCCGCAAGTCCACATGATAACAAGAAAAAACATACTTTTCGAATATTCGAATATGCCCCTCTTCCAAGTTCAATACCATTAACAATGGATTTAAAATTATCATCAACAATAATCATACTTGCAACTTCTTTCGCAGTATCTGTACCACTTCCCATACTAATTCCAATATTACTTGATCTAATTGCCAAAGCATCATTTACACCATCACCAGTTACCGCAACAAAATCTCCTCCTCTTTTAATTGATTCAACAATTCTTAATTTATCATGAGGAGTAACTCTTGCAAATACTTTTTTATCTCTAATATAACTATCAAACAAATCATCTTCCTTATAATTTGCTAACATATCACCAGTAACAACTTCATCATAACTATTGGAAATTTTTAACTCATTCGCTATTTTATAGGCCGTCTTCGGATGATCCCCAGTAATCATTAAAACTTTAATACCAGCGGCATGACATTTATCAATAGCCCCTAAAACATCACTTCTTACAGGATCAATAAATCCTACCATTCCTAAAAAACAAAGGTTAGGTATATCTTTTTTATCAAAATATTCTTTGTCATCAATTTTACCTATTTTAGATGATGCAATTGCAATAACGCGATACCCATTTTCTGCTAATTCTTCATTCTGTTTATTTAACAAGTTCTTATCAATCAAAACCTTCTTACCATTTAATTCCATTTTATCGCAAAAAGATAAAACAACATCAATTGAACCCTTTACCGTACAATAATTATTATCTTTATACTTATAAAATAATGCTGAATATTTATTCTCTGATTCATATGGAATTCTTTTTATTTCTTGATATTCATCACTATAAATATTTGCTTTCTCACCTAAAATTTTAAAGGCAATATCAATAGAATCTCCATAATACCGATTTTTTTTATCCTTTAAAGCTTCATTATTAATTTTGCCATTTAAAATAATTTTATCAACCAATTCTTTATTTTCAAAATCAACCTTTAACACTTCGCCATTATTATTATATCCAACACCAGATACTTCATATTTATTACCATTTGGTAAATTAATAATTTTAGCCGTTTGCTCATTAACAGTTAATGTCCCCGTCTTATCAGTTGCTATTACACTACAACTTCCCAATGCTTCTACATAATATAATTTCTTTACAATAACATTATTTTTTACCATTTTACTTGATGTAATTGTAAGTGCCATTGTAAGCGCCAAAGGAAGCCCTTCTGGCATAGCAGAAACAGCTAAAGCAACAACTGACATAAATATTTCCGTAAATGGGAAACCTTTCATTAATAAAACAATAAAAATAATCACTGCAATTACAATAATTAACATTGTAATTTGTTTTGATAATTTATTTACTCTAATCATTAAAGGAGATTTTTCTTCTTTTATTTCCATAACACCTTTGGCAATAAAACCTAATTCTGTATTAACTCCTGTTGCTACTACAACGCACATAGCTCTTCCTTTAGTAATTGTTGTCCCTGCATACACCATATTTGTTCTATCAGCTAAAGCTACATCACCAATTTTTCTACTATTTTTAAAAACATTAACACTCTCACCAGTTAAAACCGATTCATCAACTTCAAGATTTGAACAGTTAACTACTCTCATATCACAAGTAATTTTATCACCAGATTCAAGAAAAACAACATCACCAGGAACTAAGTCTTTAGAATCAATTCTAATCTTTATTCCATTTCTTAACACCATGGTATCATAATGAATTAAATCCATAAGTCCTTGAGCATTTTTATTAGCTTGATACTCACTAACAGCACCTAAAATTAAATCTAATATAACAATAAAAAAAATCACAATACCATCTATGTACTCACCAATAACAATAGATAAAATAATCGTTACCAATAAAAGAACAATAATTGGATCATATATACCACCAATAAATATCTTAAAAAAACTATCACTTTCTTTTTTAGGAAGAAGATTATAACCATACTTATTTCTTTTTTTTAAGACATCATCATTTTTTAAACCAATCTTGACATTAGTTTTAAATTTTTTAACGACTTCATCACTATCTAAAAGATAATATTTATTATCCATATCTAATCACCATTATGATAATAACAATTTTTATATTAAATGTCAATTAATAACAAAATTATCACAAAAAATAAATATATCGTATTATGTGGACAAATCCATTTTGATTATGTAATTAATGAGACAATTAAATTAGGTGATATCAATGAAATTGAGATTAAAAGAAATTAGA
Organism: uncultured Clostridia bacterium; assembly: GCA_947165365.1. Classification (GTDB taxonomy): domain Bacteria; phylum Bacillota_I; class Bacilli_A; order RF39; family UBA660; genus RUG12783. The sequence goes on from CAMVAF010000027.1 coordinate 14,881, forward strand.
GAAAAAAATGATTTAAGTGGTCGTAAAATGGCAATAAAAATGAACGTTGGAAAATCCACATATAATTATTATGAATTAGGAAAAAGAATAATTACCGTAGAAAAATTAAATAAATTTTGTAATATTTTTTCATGTAGTATGGATTATACCTTAGGATTAACAGATTTTAACATTGTTCCTAAAAAGAAATATCAAATAAATAAAAAACTTGTTGGTCAAAGATTAAAAGAAATTCGAAAAGAAAATAATTTAAGTCAAGAATTAATTGCAGATATTCTAAATACTTCACAATCAACAATATCATCATACGAAAATGGTCGAACATTAATAATTACAGCATTTCTCTACGAAATATCCAAAAGACTAAATGTTAGTGCAGACTATCTAACTGGAAGAAGTAATACCAAAAAAATATATATAAAAGATAAAGAAATATAAAAAAACCCTTGAAAAACAAGGGTAATATTCATCATGGGGTAGAATAAGGGATTCGAACCCTTGCGTGCCAGAGCCACAATCTGGTGTGTTAACCCCTTCACCAATTCTACCATCTGCGAACAAATAGTATATTAACATAAAAAAAATAAAAAATCAATAAAAATATAAAAAAACATGATTAATATGCATATAAACCATGTATTTTTTGTCGTTCAGTATCAGTCATATCATCAACCATCCATTCCTCATCTATTTTAGACAATGTAAAATTAATAGTATATGTAACACGATCCTTCATTTTCTCTATTTCATTTAATTTATAGTCATTATATTTAACAGAATTAATATTACCAGTTTCATCTTGAAAATCACTTTGATTATTTAATAAATACTCCTCACTACTTGTAATAGCCTTATTATAATCATATACCTCTATTTCCACTTCTACCATTGCTGTTTTTCCATCAATAGCTTCATTCTTAACAGTATAAGTTAAATTCTTATATTGTTTTTTTAATAATTCTTGATATCTTTCCTTTTCTTCTTTGGTTAAAATAGTATCTGAAAGAATCGAATCATCCAACTGTTTTAAAACATCACTATCCAATTTTTGATATTTACCAAGTAGCAATTCCACTTTTTTGGTTGGTGTATTCATTAACTTATCACATCCTGTTAGCAAAAATAATACTATAAATAATGACATTAACACTTTTTTCATATCATCCTCCACTTATAGTATGATATATTTATTATATTTTTATACAAAAAAAGAAACCTAAATAGTTTCTTTAATCATTTTATTAATAATATTATCAAGATATACTGTTTTAGAACTTAGAAAATCATTTTTTATTGATTTTTCATCTTTTTTTAACAATAACAATAATTTTTGCATTCTTGGCATCAAATCCTTTTTCTTTAAATTATCAACAATTAAAGTAAAATTATTTAATTTAGAATACATACCATATTCATTACTTTTTATATATACTTCATATAAATCCTTAAATGATTTTAAACTTATACTATTAAATCTTTTATCTTTAAGAATTTGAATAGTTGTATAAAAATAACGATTTTTAAGTGATTTATCTAAAATTGTTTCCCCTAAATTATTTTTTATATTTGGAAGAAAATCACTTCTTGTTAACACTTTATCTAAAATATCTTTAATATCCTTATAATTAAATGTTACCAAAATATGAGTTATAGTATCACCATCATTATTTTGATGATTAATCATAAAATTATCATTAAGAATATATTTACTAACTAAATCGTAATCTTTATTTTTTAACAATTTCATAAGTAAATTATCCCCAAATTCATCTTTAATATTTAAATCAATTCCCTTATCTATTACATATTCATAAACATCTCGATAATTATATTTTATAGCCATAAATAAGAGGGAAGGTTCTTCCTCACAAGCACTCCTTGCCTCATCTATATCATAAAACATTTAATCCACCTCACATTTATTGATGCATATTATACTATAAAAACAATATTTTGTCAAATTTTACACTCTCCTAACTTGTCTTGAAAGCTTAATTAAATTATATAAATTATAGTGTTTTTTATTAATATCGCATGTCAATTCTTTATTAAAATCCTTTTTAATTTTATTAAAATCATTACATTCCCTTCCAAAATATTCATAATATAAATATTTTAATTTATCATAATTTTTATTTAACAATGATTCTTTCAAATCATTTTTAATATATTCAATAATTTCTATCTCCTCTCTTGTTTTATTATATTCCATTACTCTGTCTCCAATAACGTTATATTTTATTTTACATACTGCTAGTCTTTCACTAATATTTAAAATATCCTCTTCATCCAAAAGTTCTAAACTACTATATTTTATAATTTTTCCATCCATATTAATAACCACCCCCATAACTCGGTATGAATCAGTAAACAAAAGAGCATAAGGAATAGTAAAAATTTTCTTATTATTATAATACTCACATTTATTAAAGATACTTAATAATAAATCAGTATCTATAATAACCTTCTTATTTAAAAGAGTATCATAATCATCACTACTTATCTTCATTATATTTATTTTCTTTATATGAATTATTTCATCATCATTATCCCACTCAAAAAATTCATAATAGTTATTTTGAAAATTTAATAATAAATCATATATATTAATCACTTTATCACCTTTCTTTACCAATAACAAAATAAATAATTATAAGACCAATTATCGCTAAAAGACACTCCCCATTAGTAAATATTATTTTTATATAATCTATAAAACTATATCCAATACTTAAATAATTTAAATACAGAATTATATACATAAAACCGATAATTGCCATCCCAAAACCAATTAAAAATAACCAAATGGAAAGCATAATACCACCATTTAATCTTATTATTATTCCAAACTTATTATGTAATAAAATACCCTTTTTATACAAAAAAGAAAAGATTTTATCTTTTCTCACTTTTATTTTTTTCTTTTAAATAGTTATATATGCTATCTAAAAAAATTAGTTCATCATTAATAATTCTCGTATTTAATAATTCATTATTACTAAAATTAAAATTATCCCCTATTATTAAATATACCATTATTAAATCTTTCTCAATTATTTCTAAAGGATTAATTTTTTCATATATTTGAAAAAGATTATCTAAAGATATATCCTTATAATATAATTTATAAAAAGATACAATATCCTTTATAGGACTATCAAACATTGCCTTATCCCAATTAATCAAATATTTTTTTTGATTAATAACTAAATGATTTAAAGAAACATTATTATGCAATAAGCAAACCCTCATATTTAGATTATTTTTCATTTTTTCATACCATAAATTAAGAGTATTTTTAGAAAAATCTAATAAATAATAAACCAAAGAAATATTCTTTATTAATAAATAATTACTAGGACATAAAAATTCTTGATTATCACATTTATCATTTATTTTAGTAAAATAATCAATTTTATAATTAATTAAACCCATTAATTCTTCATAAATCTTTTTTATATCATCCAAATCTATTACTCTTTTATATATTGTTTTTTTATGTAATAATGCAAGAGTCTCCAATAAATCATTCACTTTTTGATCTTTTTCAACTTTAATACTAGGGACAAATTCCCTTAACTCATAGTTATCACCAATATCATTATAATTTTTAGGAAAATTATAAAATTCTCTTGATAATAAATATTTATAAATATCATAATTACAAGTATTTAACTTTAAGAAATAATCACAGTTTTTATCTTTTATAAAAAAACCCTTACCTATCTTTTGATATCCTATAGGATGAATATTTCTTTTTTTTATAATCTCAATTATTTCTTTATTCATCTGAACTTGGAATTATTAATTTAGTACCAATATCAAGTTTTGTTAAATCATTATATTGTTCCAAATCATCTTTTGTAACTTTATATTTATCCAAAATACTATCAATAGTATCACCATCAACTACAGTATAAACACGATATATTGAATACTCTTTATTTGAGTTATTTTCTGCAAATAAATCAGTAATTTTATTATCATTTTTAGTATCTTTTGACTCACTATTATCAATATTAATTGATAAATTATTTTCATCAATGTTCTCTTTATTAAAATCAATATCTATTTTTTCTGTATCTAATAACACATTAAGTTTATCATGATTTTCAATTTCAAGATCAACATTATTTCTTTCATCTTCTTTATAATATAAATCATCCAATATTAAATCAATTTTTACCTTTAAAATATTATCATTTATAATTTCATAATAAAAATCATCAACACTAATAGTAGCTTTTTCTGTTTCATACTTTTCATCAACACTAATTAAAACGGGAATTTTATAAGAAAAGTCCTCTTCAATATCACCATACTTATGACAACCCCTTACCACTAAATCTCCATTAATAGTATACTTATCCTTAAATGATAAGACATCATCTAAAGCAATACTTGTAATCTCTCCTATATTATCATTAAAAGTAATATCTTTACTAAAAGGAATTATTTTATTCATATAGCCTCACTTTCAATAAATTATATGTATAAAAAAAAATCTTAGAAGTATAAATGATTATTCCTAATATAAGAAACAATATCATCATCTAAGATTTTAGTTAAATCTTCATTATTTTTTATCATATTTCTCGCCATAGTAGAAGAAATATTAATATTAATATCAATTATTTTAAAACTATTTTGAAATCTATTATAATATTTTTTTATAATATTCAACACATCATCCCCTCTTGAAATAACATAAAAATTATATTTTTTTAAAAGATATTCGTTATTATCAAATAATTTAATATTTTTTAACAAATCACTTCCAATAATAATCGTATTATCACAATACTTTTTATTTAAAATATCTAAAATTCGATAGTCAAAATAAGAATAATTCAGCATAATATCGTCAACTTCAATAAAAGAATATTTTCTTTTATAGATCAATAACATATTTAAACGATCCCTAAAGTTAATTAATTTTTTATTTTTACTATTAACAGGAACAAAAATTATTTTATTAAAATTATTTTTTAAATTTAAAGCTATTTCAAGATGAGCTAAAGTTGGAGGATTAAAACTTCCAATAAATAAAGCCATTAAATCTTCACCTGCTTTCAAACAAATCACAATGATTTTATCATTTATTAATAAATCACACAAGATTTTCTACTATATTTATAACTATTTTTTTTAAACAGGTATATTTATCTTTAACAAACTATTAGGAATATTTTTAATTTTATTATAAATAATTTACTTATTATAATATTAATTTACAAATACAATATAGTATTTATTATATTATATTTATAATTTATGCTTATAAAATAAGAATTCTTTTTCATAATTTTTTAATTCAATGCATATTTTTTACTAACTATCAAACAATTTAACACTTATATCTGAAACAACACCACTAAAAAATCTAAATGGATTACCAGATGAATTTAATGAAGCACCAAAAGTTACATTTTGAGTAAATGCTGATGTTAATGAAGAAGCGGGAGTTGAAATTAATTTTGTTTCCGCAGCATCATCAAAAGAATAATAAACAATACCATTTCTTCTTGCAATTTTAACTTTTTTTGGTGTTGAAATTTTATTTAACACACTACTTGCAGATTCCCCTGGCCATCTTGCAGTAAGCTCAAAATTAGTATTACCAGATGCAACTCTATACGCAAAACCTGGCCAAACATTATTTTGTGATTCATCTTTTACATTAATAAGTGTAGCCTGGTTACTATTTCCACCAAATATATCAACTGTTAAGGATATTTCAAAATCTTTATTTATATTTTCAGCAGAATATAAATTAAGACCAGTATCAATATAGTTAGTTCCATCAAACTCTATTGTTCCATCTAAATTATATGAAGTGCTTGTTCTTGTTTCCGTATATGTATAATTTGTAT